>JAUYOW010000326.1 GCA_030697825.1 Gemmatimonadales bacterium
GGCCCCGACCTTGAAGGATGACTTCGGCAACCCCATCCCGGCCACCGATCTCACCCAGAACTGGACCTTCAACGGCGGACCCGAGGTGGAGGATATCTATCGTCGGCTCAGGACCGGGCTCGACGGCACGCCGATGCCATCGTTCAGCGACCTCATCGAGGGCAACATCGTCACTGACGGCGACCTCTGGCGCATCGCGGCCTTCGTCCGCAGCCTCTCGCCCGACGATCCGCCCCGCGTCCGCGACGTCGTGAACGCCGCACGCATCGAGGGCGCCCTGCCCTCGGGGCCGGACGACAGCACCTGGACCCGGGCGGACCGCTACTACTTCCCGCTGGTCGGCCAGGTGATCCTCAAGCCGAGGAACTTCGCGCCCACGGTTAGCGGCGTCTGGGTCCAGGCGCTACACAACGGAGAGCAGCTGGCCCTGCGCGTCACGTGGCACGACCCATCCCAGAGCCCGGACTCGTCGTGGAACATCTGGCGCGGCCGCATGGCTCGCGCCATGGCGTCCGACGACTCGGCCGCCGCGGATACCACTTCCCCCCTCCCCGACCGCCTGGCCGTGCAGTTCCCGACGCGCCTCCCGGAGGGGATGGAGCGCCCCTATTTCCTGATGGGCAGCGCCGAGCAACCGGTGTATCTTTGGCAGTGGGAAAGCGAGCCGCGGGCGACCGCGGAGGGCCTGGCGAGGGGCGTGGGGCAGTTCGAGCCGCTCGCCGGCACCCCGGACCCGCTGACGTCGGCCGCGATCTACGATCGTGGCGAGTGGCGCGTCCAGTTCGTCCGGGCGCTCGCCACCGCCGATTCGGTCAACCAATTGCAGTTCGTGCCCGGTCGCGCCATCCCCATGGCGATCTTCGCGTGGGACGGCTCGAACGGCGAGGCGGGCACGCGGATGTCGGTCGCCTCGTGGGTCAACATCTCCCTGGGGGAGAGAGCGCGCGCCGGCACGTACGTGTGGCCGCTGCTGGCCATGCTCTCGACGGGCGGCCTGGGGCTGGTCGTGATCGTCCGCGCGCAGCGGGCGGCGGTAACTTCGAAGTAACCTTCAGACCCAGCGGAATCGGAGGCGGTATGAACGGATGGCGCAAGGCGTCGGCGGGGATCGCGTTCGGGATCTGGGCACTCGCGGCTGCGGCCTGCAGCAAGGGCGGCGAGAGCGGCGGTGCGGCCGGCGGCAGCGCCGCGGCGGCGGCGGCCGTGGCGTTCCCGGTGGACACCACCACCGCTGCCACCGTCACGGGGCGTATCGCCTTCACTGGCGCGAAGCCCGCACCGCAGCGGATCGACATGAGCGAGGAAGCGACCTGCGCCGCGAAGCACCCCAACGGCGCCTTCACGGAAGCGGTCGTGGTGAACGACAACGGTACCCTGCGCAACGTCTTCATCTACGTGAAGAGCGGCCTGCCCGCCAACCTCACTTTCCCGACGCCCGCCGCGGTCGAGATCAACCAGGACGGCTGCCAGTACATCCCCCACGTCTTCGGCGCCCAGGTCGGGCAGACGATCACCATCCGGAACAGCGACGGTCTGTTGCACAACATCAAGGCCGTGCCGACCACCAACCGGCCGTTCAACATCAGCCAGCCCACCAACATGACCACGGCCCGCACTTTCGCGAGCGCCGAAGTCACGGTGCCGCTCCAGTGCAACGTGCACAGCTGGATGAGCGCGTTCGTCGGCGTGCTGCCGCACCCGTACTTCTCGGTCTCGGATGCCGACGGCGCGTTCCGGATCGGCCGCCTGCCGCCGGGCACCTACGAGATCGAGGCGTGGCATGAGCGTCTCGGCACTCAGACGGCGACCGTGACCGTCGGGGCGAGCGAGTCCAAGGACGTCGCCTTCACCTTCCGCGGCTCCTGAGGCTGCGGACCCTTCGGCGCGGAGAAGCCTCATGCAGCATTGGTGGTTCCCGACCAACGCCTCCAGCTACGGCGCGGAGCTGGACAATCTCTTCGTCCTGATCCTGTACATCACGGGGGCGGTGTTCGTCATCGTCGAAGCGGGCCTGCTGGTCTTCCTCTTCAGGTACCGGAAGCGCGAGGGCCGGAAGGCGACCTACGTCGAGGGAAACACCACCGCCGAGATCATCTGGACGACGATTCCCGCCGTGGTGTGCCTGTTCCTCGGCCTGTTCAGCCAACCTCTCTGGTCGCGCATCAAGGACCCGGCGCGCATCCCGGCCGACGCCGTCCCTCTCGAGGTCACAGCCAAGCAGTTCGAGTGGCACTTCGGCTACCCCGGCCCCGACGGGCTCCAGGGCACGGCCGACGATTACCAGAAGCGGAACGAGCTGCACGTCGTCGTTAACCGGAACTACAGCGTCCGGCTCCAGTCCGAGGACGTGATCCACAGCTTCTTCATCCCCGCCTTCCGCCTCAAGCAGGACGCGGTGCCGGGCATCCACATCATGGCCTGGTTCCAGCCCACGCGGACCGGCGAGTACGAGCTGGGCTGCGCGGAGTTGTGCGGCCTGGGCCACTACCGCATGCGCGCCCGCGTCTTCGTGCAGACGCCGGAAGAGTTCGCCGCCTGGCAGGCGAGCCAGATCGCGCCCGTCACGCCGGTCGCCAGCGACCGCACATCGAACAGCGGGAGGACGGCGAGATGACCACCGCAGGTGTGGCCACCGAGCAGGTGGGGCACGCGCACCACGACGACCGGTCGTTCATGAGGAAGTACATCTTCTCGACCGATCACAAGATCATCGGCATCCAGTTCCTCTTCCTGAGCCTGTTCTTCCTGCTGGTGGGCGGCCTCCTGGCCATGGTCATCCGCTGGCAGCTCGGGTTCCCGGGCAAGGCGATGCCGCTGGGCGGCGCGTGGCCGAGCACCATGGCGCCCGACGGGGTAGTGCTGCCGGAGTTCTACGCGGCGCTGGTGACGATGCACGGGACCTTCATGGTCTTCTTCGCGATCATGCCGCTGCTGGTGGGCGTGTTCGCGAACTACCTGATCCCGCTCAAGATCGGGGCGCCGGACATGGCGTTCCCCAAGCTCAACATGTGGTCGTTCTGGCTGATGATACCGGCCGGGGCTCTCATGTTGGCCGGCTTCTTCGTCGAGGGCGGCGCCGCCGCCTCGGGCTGGACCGCCTACGCGCCGCTGTCCGCGAATCCCGAGTACACCGGCGCCACGTACGGACAGCAGCTCTGGTGCCTCAGCATCGTAGTCTTCGCGCTCTCATCGCTGCTCGGCTCGGTCAACTACATCACGACCGTCGTGAACATGCGCGCCCCGGGGATGACCTGGTTCCGCCTGCCGCTCTCGATCTGGGCGCTGTTCATCACGGCGATCCTCGCGCTCCTGGCCGTGCCGATCCTCGCCGGCGCGATCATCATGCTGCTGTTCGACATGATCCTGCACACCCACTTCTTCATGCCGGCGGGCGGCGGCCAGCCGCTGATGTGGCAGCACCTCTTCTGGTTCTTCGGCCACCCCGAAGTGTACATCCTCATCCTGCCCGCGATGGGCATCACGTCCGACCTCATCGCCAACGGCTCGCGTAAGCCCATCTTCGGCTACCACTCGATGGTCTACGCGCTCTGCGGCATCGCCTTCCTCGGCTGGGTCGTGTGGGGCCACCACATGTTCCAGAGCGGCATGAACCCCCGCCTCGCGACCACCTTCATGGTCTCGACGATGTTCATCGCCGTGCCCTCGGCCATCAAGGTGTTCAACTGGATGGGCACGATGTGGAAGGGCAGCATCCACTTCACCACGCCGATGCTCAACGCCATTGCCTTCGTCGCGATGTTCACCATCGGCGGGCTCTCGGGCATCTTCATGGCCTCCACGCCGGTGGACATGTACATCCACGACACCTACTTCATCGTGGCGCACCTCCACTACGTCCTCTTCGGCGGCAGCCTCTTCGCCATCTTCGGCGGGATCTACTTCTGGTTCCCGAGCATGTTCGGCAGGATGATGAGCGAGCGGCTGGGCAAGCTGCACTTCGTGCTGACGTTCATCACCTACAACCTGGTTTTCTTCCCGATGCACATCCTCGGCATCGGCGGCCATATGCGACGCATCTACGACCCGTCACAGTACGCGTTCCTGAAGCCGCTTCAGCCGATGAACACCTTCATCACGGTGAGCGCCTTCGCGCTCTTCGTCAGCCAGCTGCCCTTCATCTGGAACTTCTTCCACAGCTTGTTCTGGGGGAAGAAGGCCGAGATGAACCCCTGGCACGACAACGGTCTCGAGTGGACGGTGGCCTCGCCGCCGCCCCACGGTAACTTCGCGACCACTCCGACCGTGTACCACGGCCCCTACGAGTTCAGCCGGCCCGACATGGAGCAGGACTACCTGCCCCAGAACCAGCCGCTGCCCGCGTCGTCGAACGCGGCCGCCCACTAGGAGAACGCCCCGCGATGTCGCATGCAGCCACCCACGCCGCCGGCAACGCCGAAGAGGGGATGGGCGTCTACACCCAGAAGCTGGGGATGTGGGTCTTCCTCTGCTCCGAGGTCATGTTCTTCACCGCCCTCATCGGCTCGTACATCATCCTCCGCTGGGGCAGCGCCGAGAGCTGGCCGGTGCCGCAGCAGACCCTCAACGTCCCCCTCACCGCGCTCAACACCTTCATCCTGATCTGCTCGAGCGTCTCCATGGTGAAGGCGTACGTGGCGGCGGTGAACGACGACCAGCCTGGCCTCCGGAAATGGCTGCTCACCACGGTGGCGGGCGGCGCGACCTTCGTCGGCGTGCAGGCGTACGAGTACATTCACCTCATCGAGAAGGGCTTCCTGCCCAGCTCGGGGCTCTTCGGTTCGACGTTCTACACGATGACGGGCTTCCACGGCTTCCACGTCACCTGCGGAGTGATCTCCATGGCCTGGGTGACGATGCGGGCCTTCCAGGGCAAGTACGCCGGCGGGAAGTTCCACGGGATCGAGACCCTGGGCCTGTACTGGCACTTCGTGGACCTGGTCTGGATCATCCTGTTCACCATCGTCTATCTGTTCTAGAGGAGCCGCCACGACATGGCGACCGTCGAGCACCAGCACCCGAACTACATCGCCATATGGATCTACCTGGCCGTGCTGACCGGCGTGGAGCTCCTCGTGGCGATGCTCCACTTCCTGCCGCGCCACTGGCTGATCGGAGCGCTCATCTTCCTCGCCATCTGGAAGGCGCTGCTGGTGGCGTTGTACTTCATGCACCTCAAGTTCGAACCGAAGCGTCTCGTCGTCATGATCCTGGCACCGCTGCCGCTCGCCGTGATCATGGTGATGATCATCCTTCAGGAGTTCGGCCGGTGATCCCCTTTCACCGCCTCCTGATCGGGACCGCGATCCTCTTTTGCGCGTTCTTCGCGGTGTGGGGCTGGCGTGAGTACCAGGCGGCGGGCACCACCTGGGCCCTGGTATCGTCGATCGCCTTCGCGATCTTCGCGGTCGGGTTCGTCGTCTATTTGGCGATGCTGAACAAGTTCCTGGGAAAATGACCGCTCCGCAGGCCTACCACCGCTCGCTGCACCGCTACGCGCTCGCCGTCGCCGGCGCGACGTTCGTCCTCGTGGTCGCCGGTGGCCTGGTCACGAGCACCGGGTCGGGCCTCTCGGTCCCCGATTGGCCCCTCTCCTTCGGGACGCTGTTCCCCCGGATGGAGGGCGGCGTCCGCTTCGAGCACACCCACCGGCTCATTGCCGCCACGGTCGGGCTGCTCACGATCGGGCTCGCCGTCTGGATCGCCCGCCGCGAGCCGCGGCGCTGGGTCCGGGGCCTCGCCTTCGTCGCGGTAGGGGCAGTGGTCATCCAGAGCGTCCTCGGCGGCCTCACGGTGCTCTTCAAGCTCCCGACGCCGATCTCCGTCGCCCACGCGAGCCTCGCCGAGGTCTTTTTCGCGATGACCGTGGCGCTCGCGCTCGTCACTTCACCTCGGTGGCTCACCCCGCCCGACGAGAGGCCCGATTCGGGGAGCCCCTCCACCCGGACCCTGGCCCTCGCCACCGCGACCGCGGTCTACGCGCAGGTCCTCCTCGGGGCGCTGGTGCGGCACACCGGGGCAGCCCTGGTCATCCCGGACTTCCCCCTGGCCTTCGGGCGGCTCATCCCGCCGGTCACATCCTCGCTGGTCGCCTACCAGCTGGCGCACCGCGCCGGTGCCGTGATCGTCACCCTGCTGGTAGCCTGGACCGCCGCGAGCGTACTGGGGAGACATGGAGACCAGCCCCTGCTCCGCCGGCCCGCGCTCGCCCTGGTCGCCCTGCTCGGCTTTCAGATCCTCCTGGGCGCCCTGACCATATGGACCCGCAAGGCCGTGACGCCCACCACGGCCCACGTCGCGACCGGCGCCCTGCTCCTGATCACATCGGTGATCCTGGCGCTCCGGGCCCAGCTCCTTCTCACCCCGGCGGCCGGGGCCGGCGCGCTCGTCCCAGCGGGCGCCACGCGATGAGCGCGTCCCTGGGCCTGCCTTCGGCGCACGCGCTCTCGCGCGGGCGGCTGGCGGACTTCCTCGCCCTCACCAAGCCGCGTATCACGTTGCTCGTGGTCCTCACGACGCTCGTGGGCTACCTCGCGGCGGCGGGCGGGGCGGCGGACGCCACGCTGCTCGTCCACACGCTCCTCGGCACGGCGCTGGTCGCGGGGGCGGCGAGCGCGCTCAACCAGGTCGCGGAGCGCGAGGCCGACGGGGAGATGCGCCGGACCGCGCGGCGGCCCCTGCCGGCCGGACGCCTCGGCCTCGGGGAGGCCGCGGTCTTCGGCGTAGGGATGGCGGTGACCGGTGCGCTTTACCTCGCGGCGGTCGTGAACCCGCTGGCAAGCGCGCTCGCCGTGATCACGGCCGTGAGCTACCTGCTGGTCTACACCCCGCTCAAGAAGGTCACCTCACTGGCGACCGTGGTCGGCGCGGTCCCCGGCGCCATCCCGCCCATGATCGGCTGGGCGGCGGCGCGCGGCACCCTGGGACTCGAGGCATGGATCCTCTTCGGCATCGTGTTCTTCTGGCAGATGCCACACTTCCTCGCCATAGCGGCCATCTTCCGCCTCGACTACGAGCGGGCCGGCTTCCGGGTATTGCCGGTGGTGGACCCGGCGGGCGCCAGCACCGGCCGGCAGTCCGCCCTCTACGGCCTCGCGTTGATCCCGATCAGCCTGCTCCCATCGCTGGTCGGAATGGCCGGCGCCGGGTACTTCTTCGGCGCGCTGGCCCTGGGCGCCGGTTTCGTGCTGTTCGGCGTCCGCCTCGCGCTCGATCCCTCGAGCCTTGCCCGGGCCCGGAGCCTGTTCCGGTTCTCCCTGATCTATCTCCCCCTCCTCTGGACCGCGCTGCTCGTCAGCTGAGCGCCCGGCTACCATGGAGCTCCACGACCTTCCCGCCGTCAACGCCACGTTGAACGGCATCACCGCGACCCTGCTGTGCACTGGGTACGTCTTCATCAGGAAGCACCGTATCGCGGCCCACCGGGCCTGCATGATCGCCGCGTGCTGCGTGTCGGCGCTATTCCTGGGATCGTACCTCTACTACCATTTCCGCACCGGATCCAGGCACTTCGAGGGTGAGGGCTGGCTTCGGCCGCTGTATTTCGCTATCCTCGTTTCGCACACGATCCTGGCGGCTGCCGTCGTCCCGCTGGCACTGGTGACGCTGTACCGCGGTCTGACCTCGCAGCACCCGAAGCACAAACGCATCGCACGCTGGACCCTGCCCATATGGCTCTACGTTTCGGTGACGGGCGTCGTCGTCTACTTGCTGCTCTATCGCCTTTCCTTCTAGCGGCCGCCGCGCCCCTGGACGGGCAGATGGCGGGGCACGATCGCCTGGACAGCACGATGTTCTGGACCGGCGCCCTCCTCGCGTTCACGCCGGTCGTCATCGGCCTGGTGGCGTTGGGAGTCATCCTGCACCATCGCAAGAAGAAGATTGCGGGGTCGGGCCGTGACCCCAGCTGACGACCCGCCGCCCTCAGTCGGCGACGGCAAGCCGGTCGTCCTGGTAGTGGACGATGACGACGACGTGGCCAGGGTCTTCGTGCGGGCGCTCGAGCGCCATGGGATGGTCGTCCACCGCGCCCGCAGCGGCACCGAAGCCGTGGCGATGATCCAGAGCGCTCCAGCGCTTGCCGCGGCTATCGTGGACCTGATCCTGCCCGGGATCGGTGGCTTGGAGGTCGTGAAGGCGCTGCGCGCCCGCCACCCGGGCTGCCGCATCGTGGCCGTCACCGGCCTCGGCGAGCCCGCCATGGAACAGGCCTTCCGGAGCGCCGGCGCCGACCGGTTCCTCACCAAGCCGGTGGACCTGCAGGCCCTGCTCGAGGCGGTGAGGCCGGCGAAGTAGCGCGGCGGCGACCGCGCCGCACGTTGGGTTCAGGACGGAGGGGAGAGTGTCGGTGAGACGATGGGCGATGGTTCTTGGTGCTGCCGCGGCGCTCGGCGCCAGCGCGTGCCTCCCGAGTACGGACCCCGGGCCGACCGGAAGGCTGCTCTACCGGCGTGACTCCGCGACCTGCACGAGCCCGAGCACGACCGAGCTCTTCATCAACGGCACCAGCCTGGGCCAGTACGTCATTGCCCCGGGCGGCCAGCAGGGCTTCAACGTGGCCGCCACCACACACATCGTGAACGCCACCGAGGTCGGCGCCACGGCGCGGCAGTTCCTGGCCCAGGCCGTGAATGTCCCAGCCGGCGGGTCCGCGGTCTATGTCATGGCCTGCGCTACCACGGGGCCGCCTGACGCGACCTAGGCTCCAGTCGATGCTAGCCGCCCCCTGATGGCGCGAGCCCGCTCCTGGGCGCTCAATTCTCTCTTCCTCGCCGGATCGGTCGCCCTCCCGCTCCTCGTGTTCCTGGTGCCTGCCGCCCGGGGGCAACGGGCGCTGTGGCCGCGCCAAGCCGCGATGGTCACGGCCGCCAGCCGGGCCGGCGTGCCGGTGCTCGATCTCCTCCCGGCGTTTCACGGGGAAGGCGCGGACTCGCTCTACCTTCAGGGGGACGCGGTCCACCCATCCGCAAGTGGCCACCGGCTGATCGCGCAGCTCCGGTACGCGGCGCTGTGTGGCACGGCCACCGCAGCCGCGGCCGATGAGCCCGCCGCGATCTATCGCCCGGGGTGTCCCGCCCCTCGGGGGCCCGAAAAAGGCCGGGCGCGACCCTGAGGGCCGCGCCCGGCTCGATTCGGAACTGCCCAGGCGGGGCTAGTAGGTGTGCAGCACCCTCACCGAGCGGAGCGACGCCTGGCGCATGCCGTCGGCGATGTCCACGATTCGTCCGGGTCCGACGACCTGCCGGTCGCCGAACCGCCCGAACACCGGCTGCTTCTGCGGGTTTCTGGCGACGCTGAAGTTCGGGTTCCCGGACCCGCCGAAGGTGTAGATCGCGTCTTCGATCACCTGGAGCTCGCGCGCCGGCACGGGGAAGTGCAGCGCCGTCTGCGCTTGCATCCGGTCGGTGCGGCGCATGTCGTAGTACGGCACGACGCCCGCCGAGCCCATGAGCTCCACGTCCCGCTCGTAAAAGATCGCGTCGAGCAGCGCCGTGGCGCCTTCGGCCCCGGTGAGCGGCGTCAGCTGGCCGCGGCCGACCCGCGAGTTATTGATCTTTGCTGCGGCCAGCGCGGTGGACCCGCCACTGCGGATGAGCCCCTCCGCCCATAGCAGGTCGTTCTCAGCCGCGAGCATGAAGGGCATGACGCCCAGGCCATAGGTGGGTGCATCAAACGAGTGGGAGTAGTAGCGCTGGTGGCCGACCTCGCTGAAGTGGTACAGGCCCCGCGCCGGGTTGTGCGGGATCTCCGCGGCCGGGTGCCAGTTGAAGTCC
>JAUYOW010000327.1 GCA_030697825.1 Gemmatimonadales bacterium
ACGGGCGGCACGAATCCGTTCTTCTCGCCGGATGGAAGGTGGGTCGGCTTCAGCTCGGGCAGCCGACTGATGAAGGTGGCGCTCGCCGGCGGGCCCGCGCTGCCGATCTGCGACATCGACGGCGGCTTCTGGGGCGCGAGCTGGGGCGACGGCGACACGATCGTGTTCGCCGACGGCCGCGGCCTGATGCGCGTTCCCGCCGCCGGCGGGCTGCCGGTACCGGTCGCGGCTCCCGATTCCGGCTCCCGGGAATCGTACCGGTGGCCCGAGTTCCTGCCGGCTGGCAGGGCCGTGCTCTTCGCGATCACCACCGGCTCGACGGACCGGCTGGCCGCCGTGACCATGGCGAGCCGTGTGGTGAAGCGATTCGACGTGTTCGGCGGGAATCCCCACTATGTGACGAGCGGATACGTCGTCGTCGCCTCGATCGATTCGAGCACCACGCTCAGCACGGGCAACGTCGTTGCACTCCCCTTCGACGCCGGGCGACTGGAAGTGACGGCGGCACCTATGCCGGTCGCGGAAAGCGTTCAGGTGGGCCCGAACAGCCGCACCGCCAAGATGGGCGTTTCTCGCGACGGGTCGCTCGCGTTCGCGGCCGGCGCCGCGGGCCGTGGAACGCTGGTGCTCGTCGGCATCGACGGCAGCGTGCGGGATCTCGGGACCGCGACGCACAACTTCAACGCTCCGAGCCTGTCGCCCGACGGACGTCACATCGCGGTGACGGTGGAAGAGGCCGGATCCGCCGACATCTGGGTGTTCGACCGGTCGCAGCGGATCCTGACGCGGCTCACTTTCGACCGGTCCGCCCAGCGGCCGATCTGGACGCCCGACGGCCGACGCGTCGTCTATTCGCGCCGGGGCAACGGGGTCGACCTGGCGTGGATCGCGGCGGACGGCAGTGGTCCGGCCGAATCGCTGCTCGTTGCTCCGGCTGACCAGTGGGCGGGGACCTTCACGCCGGACGGACGGACGCTCGTCTTCCGCGCGGGCCGCGGGGTGGGAGGGGACAAGCGCTACCTCGGCCACGTGCGCCTCGATGGGGAACGCTCGCCGCAAGAATTGCTCCGCAGCCGGGCATTCGACAACCATTCGCCGGCCTTGTCGCCCGACGGCCACTGGCTCGCGTACGCCTCGGACGAGTCCGGCCGCGCGGAGGTGTACGTGCGGCCGTTCCCGGGACCGGGCGGCCGTGCGCAGGTGTCGAACGGCGGCGGCACGGAGCCGCGCTGGTCGCCCTCGGGGCGCGAGATCTTCTACCGCAACGGAAACGCGATGATGCAGGCGAGCGTGCGGACGCAGCCCGGCTTCGCGGTCGGCGACGTGCGCCAGCTGTTCACCGGCCCGTTCGTTCAGGGCGCCATCTATACCAACTACGATGTCTGGCGCGATGGCCGGTCCTTCGTGATGGTCCGCCCGGATCAGACCGGCGGCCAGACAATAATGGTGGTGCTCAACTGGTTCGCGAATCTCGCCCGCTCGGGGGGACGCGTGAGCGGCGCGGCGCGGTGAGTGACGCGACCGATGGCGGCCGGCCCCGCGAGTTTGGCCCTTGAGTGACGTGCCGGGACGGTTCTCTTCGGCCCTGTCCGATCGTTACGCCATTGAGCGCGAGCTCGGCGCGGGCGGCATGGCCACCGTCTATCTCGCCAAAGACCTCAAGCACGACCGCCAGGTGGCGCTCAAAGTGCTGCGGCCGGAGCTGGCCGCGATGCTCGGGGGCGAGCGGTTCCTCAAGGAGATCCACCTCACCGCCAACCTTCGGCACCCCCACATCCTGCCGCTCTACGACTCGGGCGAGGCCGGGGGATTCCTCTATTACGTGATGCCGTTCGTGGCGGGCGAGTCGCTGCGCGACCGCCTGACGCGCGAAAAGCAGCTGCCCCTCGACGAGGCGCTCGAGATCGCGCGCGAGGTGGCCGACGCCCTGGGCTACGCGCATGCGCACGGCGTGATCCACCGGGACATAAAGCCGGAGAACGTCCTGCTCGAGAGCGGGCACGCGGTGGTGGCCGACTTCGGCATCGCCCGGGCGATCACGGCGGCCGGCGGCGAAACCCTGACGCAGACGGGGATGGCCGTCGGCACGCCGGCCTACATGAGCCCCGAGCAGGCGTCCGGCGAGCGTGCCCTGGACGGCCGCAGCGATCTGTACACCCTGGGCTGCATGCTGTACGAGATGCTGGCGGGGCAGCCCCCGTTCACCGGGCCGACGGTCGAGAGCGTGGTGCATCAGCACCTCGTCGTCGAGGCGCCCGCCATCACCAACCTCCGGCCGTCTGTTCCCGCGCCGCTCGCGGCGGCGCTGGCGCGGACCCTGGCCAAGAACCCCGCGGACCGGTTCGCCACCGCGGAGCAGTTCCTCGCGGCGCTGGGGCGGCGGGCCGAGCCCGCGCCTCCACCGGCGGCGGCGGTGCCTGCGCCTCGGAGCAGCCGCCGGGGCTTGCTGGCGGCCGCCGCGGTGGTCGTAGCCGTAGCGTTAGGCGGCATCTGGTTCCGCGGACGGGGCGGGGCGGTGGATCGCGGTCCCGCCGCTGTGACGCTCCGGCAGGTCACCTTCTCGCGGGATGTCGAGGAGTACCCGGCGCTCTCGGCCGATGGCCGGGTCCTGGTGTTCAGCCGCAACGTCGACGGCCGCCGCCAGCTGTTCCGGCTCGACCTGGCGGGCGGAGCGGAAACGCGGCTCACGCAGGGCGAGTACGACAACATCCAGGCGGCGTGGATGCCGGACGGCCGGGCGATCCTGTTCGTAAGGGCCAACAGCCCGCGCGTCCGTCTCGAGCCCGGCGACGTGTTCGGGGTGTTCGTCGGCGGCGACATCTGGCGGCGCGACCTGGAGAGCGGCGCGGAGGAGAAGCTGGTCGAGGATGCCTTCAATCCCGCGGTCGCGCCCGACGGCGCGCGCATCGCCTTCGACGCGACCCGCTCGGGGTCCCGGCGCATCTGGGTCGCGGACGAGCGGGGGCGCAACGCCCAGCAGCTGTCGCTCGACAGCTCGGAGGCGGTGGCGCACGTGCTGCCGCGCTGGTCGCCCGACGGGAAACGCCTCGTCTTCCAGTACATCGATCACACCAGGTTCGACATCCGGGTCATCGACGCTGCCACCCGCGCGACCCTCACCGTGACCGACGACAACTTCCTCGACGCCAACCCGGTCTGGGAGGCGTCGGGGCGCGGGATCTACTTCTCCTCGTACCGTGCCGGCGGTATCAACGTCTGGCGCGTGCCGGTATCGGCCGAGGGCCGGCCGGCCGGCCCGCCGGAGCAGATCACCACCGGTGCCGGCCAGGACGTACAGCTTACCGTTCCCGCGGCCGGCGACGGCCTCGCCTTCACCGTGCTCCAGCTCAACGCCGACTTGTGGCGTCTGCCCGTTGACCCCGGCTCCGGCCGGCCGCGCGGCGTTCCGGAGCCGGTGGTCGTGACCACCCGCGAGGACAGCCGCGGCGCGTGGTCGCCCAACGGGCAACTGGTCGCGTTCAATTCCGATCGCGGCGGCGACATGAACATCTGGATCCACTCCATGGCGGACGGCACCGACCGGCAGATCACCCGCGGTCCCGGCGGCGACTACCAGCCGCGGTGGTCGCCCGACGGGCGGAAGCTCGCCTTCTTCTCGGCCCGCGGCGGGAACGCGGATATCTGGGTCGTGGACGTGGACGGCGGAACGCCAACCAGGCTCACCACCAGCGCCTGGCTGGACATCAATCCGTCGTTCTCTCCCGACGGCGCCCTGATCGCTTTCCAGTCGGACCGCGAAGGACGCATGGAGATCTGGCTGATGAATGCCGACGGGTCGGCGCAGCGCCAGCTGAGTCACGTCGGCGCCACCGGGCACTTCGAGGTGTGGGATGCCGGCGGCCGGTCGCTGCTCTTCCACCCCGCGACGATCCCGGCCGCGCGGTTGTCCGTGGCCGATGGCGGCACCGAGCCGCTGGATGTGCGCGGTGGCAGTCACATGTCGTTCGGGCCGGGTGGTACGCTGATCGCCGACGTGATCGGACATCGCCAGCTGTGGGTCTCGCCGCTTGGCGCGGCGCCGTACGCCACCTTCGCCTTCGATGACTCAGACGTCCGCATCGACTATCCGGTGTGGTCTCCCGACGGGCGCTGGATCCTCTTCGACCGGCTGAAGCCCGAAGGGGGCGACATCTGGCTCCTCGAGGCGTCGTCCCCGCGCCACTGAAGTCCTGCGCCGGGCAAGGGCGGCGACGCTAGCCGGGTATCGCCGCGGCCCGTATCTTGGTCGGCACTCCGTCCAGGACATTGAGATGAGCGACGCCATCACCCGTCTCGGCGCCACGCTGGAAGGGCGCTACGCCATCGAGCGCGAGCTCGGCGCGGGCGGCATGGCCACCGTCTACCTCGCGCACGACGTCCGGCACAACCGGAAGGTCGCGCTCAAGGTGCTGCGCCCGGAGCTGGCCGCCATCCTGGGCGGCGAGCGGTTCCTCAAGGAGATCCAGCTCACCGCCAACCTGCAGCACCCGCACATCCTGCCGCTGCACGATTCGGGCGAGGCCGAGGGCGTCGTCTACTACGTGATGCCGTACGTGGAAGGCGAATCGCTGCGCGACCGGCTCGTCAAGGAGAAGCAGCTGCCGGTGGACGACGCGGTGCGCATCGCGACGGAGGTCGCGAGCGCCCTGGACTACGCGCACCGTCACGGGGTGGTGCACCGCGACATCAAACCGGAGAACATCCTGCTGCACGACGGGAGCGCGCTGGTCGCCGATTTCGGCATCGCCCTGGCGGTGAGCAGCGCCGGCGGCGGCACCAGGATGACCGAGACGGGGATGAGCCTCGGCACGCCGCACTACATGGCGCCCGAGCAGGCGATGGGGGAGCGCGAGATTACGCCCAAGGCCGACGTGTACGCGCTGGGCTGCGTGCTCTACGAGATGCTGACGGGAGAGCCGCCGTTCACGGGGCCGACGGCGCAAGCGATCATCGCGCGGGTGATGACGGAGCAGCCGCGCTCGCTCATCTTGCAGCGCCACACCATCCCGCCGCACCTCGAGGCCGTGGTGAAGAGGGCGCTGGAGAAGCTCCCCGCCGACCGGTTCGCCTCGGCCGCGCAGTTCGTCTTGGCGCTCACCCACCCCGGCAGCATCCCGCTCCCGCCCGCCGCGACGGGTGCGATCACCAGTCCCGGCGCCGCCGTTCCGGCGCGGCGCGTGGGGCGCCGCGTGTCGCGCATCGCCGGCGCCGGGGCCCTTCTGGTGCTCGCGGCCGCGGGCGGCGCGGGACTCTGGAAGTGGCTCGGCCCGCAGCCGGTGTTCCCAGGCCGCCCGGTGGTCCGCTTCGGCATCCTGCTCCCGCGCGAGTCGGAGCCGGTGGGCGCGACCGGATCCACGATCGCGTTCTCGCCCGACGGGTCGCGGATCGCGTACGTGGGCCGGGCGCAGGCGGGCCAGCGGTTGTACGTGCGCGGTCTCGATCAGCTCGACCCGGTGCCGATCCCGGGCTCGGACGGAGGCATCCTTCCGTTCTTCTCCGCCGACGGGCAGTGGATCGGGTTCAGGCAGGGGAACCGGCTGGTGAAGGTGGCGCTGGCGGGTGGACCGGTGCTGCCGTTGTGCGACGTGGTCGGCGCCACGTTTGGCGCGACTTGGAGCCGTGGGGACACCATCATCTTTGCGTCGGACTCCGGGTTGCTCGACGTCCCGGCCGCCGGTGGCAGCGCGCGCATAGTGGTGAAGCCGGACAGCGGGGAGGGGTTCCGGTGGCCGGATGTCCTGCCGGATGGTCGCGCCGTGCTGTTCACCGTGTTCGTGGGAGGGACGGTCAAGCTCGCCACGCTAGACAGGCGCACCGGTGCAGTGGAGCGCCTCCAGCAGCCGGGTGCCTACCCGCGCTACGTGACGGCGGGATTCGTCGTGCTGTCGGACCCGTCCGGCATCATTTCGGCGGTCCCGTTCGACGCGCGGAGGCTCGAGGTGACCGGTGCCGCGATGCCCCTGGCCGACAAGGTGCCGACCTTCGTGGACGGTGACCGCAATCTGGGCGTTTCGAGCTCCGGAGACTTCGCGTATCAGGCCTCGGTCACGGCGGGCAGCCGGCTGGTGCTCGTGGACCGCAGCGGTTCCGCGCGCGACGCCGGCTCCGACACCGGCTATTACTTTGCGCCGCGCCTCTCGCCCGACGGCAAGCGCGTGGCGGTAACGCGCTTCGCCGACGCCAACTTTTCCTCCCAGGACGTGTGGGTCGTGGACCTCGTCCAGCGCACCCGCACGCGGCTGACGTTCGATACCACGGCAGGGGTGCCGGTGTGGACGCCGGACGGCCGGCGCATCGCGTACGCGAGGCGACCGGGCGGCATCAGCAGCTTCGCCAGCCAGATCTATTGGGTGCCCGCCGACGGGAGCGGGACGCCGGAGTCGCTGGTCGTGGCCGCCGGTTCGTGGTCGCCCGTGACCTTCGAGCCCGGAGGTCGCGGTCTCGTCTATCAGGGACGGGCCACGGAGGCGTCTAGGGGGGAGATCTGGCAGCTGGGCCTCGCCGGCGCCGCGACCCCACGCCAGGTGCTTGCCAGCGCGTTCAACAACAACGCTCCCTCGTTGTCGCCCGACGGCCGGTGGATGGCGTACGTGTCCAACGAGTCGGGGCGCGCCGAAGTGTACGTCCGGCCCTACCCCGGGCCCGGCGGACGGTGGCAGGTGTCGCTGGACGGCGGGACGGAGCCGGTATGGTCCCCCGTGGGGCGCGAGATCTTCTACCGCGATGCCGACAGGATGATGGCGGCGACGGTGCGCACTGAGGGCGGGTTCGAGGTCGGAAGCCGGACGCAGCTGTTCGCGGGAACGTACGAAGGGTTCGGGTTCATCCGCGCCTACGACGTCACCCGTGACGGCCAGACGTTCGTCATGTTCCAGCGCGTGCAGGGGGCGGAGCAGTCGGTCTTCGTCACGCTGAACTGGTTCGACCGGTTCCGCGCCGGACCGCGCGGACGTGGCGGCAGGTAGTTAGGCGGTCTTCCGCTTCGACTTCAACAGCTTGATCTTCGTCGTCTTGACGGCCGCCGCCGGCCTCGCCGCCCGCTCGGCCCGCCTGGTGGGTTTCCGGTCGGCCGCCGCGCCCGCCCTTGTCCCGCCCTTCGCCAGCGACGCCTTGAGCGCTTCCATGAGGTCGATGATCTGCGTCTCCGGCGCCTCCGTCGGCTCGGCCGTGATCTCATGGCCCTCGACCTTGCGCTGGATCTGCTCCAGCATCCGCTTGCGCACGTTGTCCTCGTACGTCTTGGGGCGGAATTCGTCCGACTTCCCCTGGTCGATGAGCTGCATTGCAAGTGCCAGCTCGGCGGGCTTGACGTCGCCCTCGGGAAGCGGGACTTCCTTCATGGAGCGCACCTCGTCGGCGTAGTGCAGCGTCTCCATCACCAGGCCGCCGTCCGCCGGCCTCAGCATGACGAGGTACTGCTTGCCGCGCGCCGCCCACTGGCCGACCGCCGCGCGCCCCGTCTTCTTGAGCGCCGACGCGAGCAGCTTGTAGGCGCGCTCGCCGCCCTTGCTCGGGCCGAGGAAGTAGGCCTTGTCGAAGTACAGGCGGTCCACCTGGTCGGCGGGCACGAACTCGGCGACGTCGATGGAGCCCGTGGACTTCTCCTCGAGCGCCTTGATCTCGTCGGGCGTGAAGGTCACGTACTGGCCTTTCGAGAACTCGTACCCCTTGATCATCTCGTCCTTCTCGACCTTCTCGCCGGTCTTCGAATCCACGTACTGCTGCTTGCAGCGCGCACCGGTCTTCTTGTTTATCCAGTTGAAGGAAACCGACGCCGCCGACTCGCTGGCGGAATAGAGCTGGATCGGGACCGAGACGAGCCCGAAGGAGATGGTAGCGGAGCCGATTGGACGTGCGCTCATAAGAATTGCTATCATATGGACTTAAACCCATGCCCGCAACTAGGAAATCGCCCCCTGACGCGCTAAGCGCTTACCGCGCAAAGCGTTCCGCCGACCGGACGCCGGAACCTTTCGGCGCAGCGCCGACGCCGTCAGGCGGCCTCTTTGTGGTCCACATGCACGCCGCCACGCGCCTCCACTACGACCTGCGCCTCGAGATGGACGGCGTTCTGTGGTCGTGGGCGGTGCCCAAAGGGCCGTCGAAGAACCCCGCCGACAAGCGCCTCGCCGTCCACGTCGAGGACCACCCGCTCGAGTACGGGGACTTCGAGGGCCTGATCCCCGAAGGCAACTACGGTGCGGGCGCCGTGATCGTCTGGGACCGCGGCCAGTGGGTGCCGCTGGAGGACCCGCACGCCGGGCTCGAGAAGGGCAAGCTCTTATTCGACCTTCGCGGCCACAAGCTCAAAGGCCGCTGGACGCTGGTGAAGATCAAGAAGGGCGTGAAGGAGTGGCTGCTCATCAAGGAGCGGGATGCGCTGGTCTCGCTGAACGGTGATGACTTTCCGTCGGGCTCGGTGCTCTCGGGGCTGACGGTCGAGGACCTGAAGACCCGGAAGGACCCATCCGAGCCGATCCGCGGCGAGTTGATGAGGCTCAAGGCTCCGCGTCGCGCGGTGCGGGCCAAGGACGTCTCGCCCATGCTCGCGGAGACGCGTGAGAGGCCGTTCACGAAGAAAGGCTGGCTGTTCGAGCTGAAGATGGATGGCTACCGAATCATCGCGGCGCGCGATGGCGGGGAGGCGAAGCTCATCAGCCGCAACGGCCACGACCTCACCGCCACCTTCCCCGAAGTGGCGCGCGCCGTCTCGGCGCTGCCGTACGACGGCCTGGTGATGGACGGCGAGGTGGTCTGCCACGACGCGGCCGGCCTGCCGAGTTTCGGGCGGCTCCAGCAGCGCGGCCGGCTGACCCGCGCGGCGGACGTACGCCGAGCCGCGGTCGAGCTGCCGGCCACGCTCTATCTCTTCGATCTCGTGGCGGCGGAGGGCTTCGACCTGCGCGGCCTCCCACTCACGGCCCGCAAGGCGGTGCTCCGCCGCATCGTCCCCGCGGCGGGCGCGCTCAAGTACCTCGATCACTTCGAGACGCGGGGCGAGGATCTCTACGCGCACGTGGAACGCATGGGTCTCGAGGGCATCGTCGCGAAGAAGGCCGACTCCCCTTACCGCTCCCGGCGCTCAGCGGAGTGGCTGAAGATCCGCGCCGACCGCACCGACGACTTCGTGGTGGTCGGTTT
This sequence comes from Gemmatimonadales bacterium, assembly GCA_030697825.1. Lineage (NCBI taxonomy): Bacteria > Pseudomonadati > Gemmatimonadota > Gemmatimonadia > Gemmatimonadales > Gemmatimonadales bacterium. Next base: position 9,142 of record JAUYOW010000327.1, read on the forward strand.
CACCCGGCCGAAAGGGTCGCGCAGCGGATTCGGCGCGCTGCACCTGGCGCAGTACGACGGCGGGGCGCTCACCTACGCCGGCCGGGTGGGCAGCGGCTTCGACGCCAAGCAACTCGACGAAGTGGGGAAGGCGCTGGAGAAAGCGAGGCGGCCCAGGCCGCCGTGCGAAGGGCCGGTGCCGAGGGACAAGGAGAGCGTGTGGGTCGAGCCCGAGCTGGTGTGCGAGGTGCGGTTCAAGGAGTTCACCGAGGACGGGTTGTTGAGGCAGCCGGTGTTCCTGAGGTGGAGGGAGGATAAGCCGAAGGAAGAGTGTGTGAAGCGGGGAGCGGGGAGCGGGGAGCGGTACCTTTCGGTGCCCGATGCGGCGCACCGCGAGCCGCGACGGGCATCTACAGGTACCGCTCCCCGCTCCCGGCTCCCCCAATTCACCAACCTCGACAAAGTCTTCTGGCCCGCCGAGCGCTACACCAAGGGCGACCTGGTCGAATACTACCGGGCCATCACGCCGTGGCTGCTGCCGTATCTCGAGGACCGGCCGGTGGTGCTGACCCGCTATCCCGACGGGATCGACGGAAAGTCCTTCTTCCAGAAGGATGCTCCGGAGTACGCCCACGACTACGTCCGCACGGTGCGGATGTGGAGCGGCGAGTCGCAGCGCGAGCTGAACTACTTCGTGGCGGAAACGCCGGAATCGCTCCTCTACATCGCGAACATGGGCGCGATCCCGCTGCACATCTGGGGGAGCCGCGTCGCCACGCTCGAGACCCCGGACTGGTGCATCCTCGATCTCGATCCCAAGGACGCGCCGTTCGCGCACGTCGTCACGATCGCGAAGATGATCCGCGGGCTGTGCGACGAGATCGAGTTGCCGTGCTTCATCAAGACCAGCGGCTCCACCGGGCTCCACGTGTTGATCCCGGTGGGGCGCCAGTGCACCTACGAGCAGACCCGGACGCTGGGCGGCCTGCTCGCGCGGCTGGTGGCCGCGGAGCTACCCGACATAGCCACGGTCACGCGCCTGCCGTCGAAGCGCGAGGGAAAGGTGTACGTGGACTTCGTCCAGAACGGCCATGGGCGGCTGCTCGCGGCGCCATTCAGCGTTAGGCCGCTCCCCGGCGCGCCGGTCTCGATGCCGCTCCTCTGGAGCGAGGTGGGGCCCAAGCTCGACATGCACAAGTACACGATCAAGACGGCGCCGAAACGCATGGAGAAACTCGGAGAGGACCCGCTGGGTTCGGTGCTCGACCTCACGCCGGACCTTCCTCACGCGCTGGCGCGCCTGCAGGCGCGGTTCGAAAAGCGAAAGCCGAAGCAGTGAACAATCTCCTCGCGCTGCCCGAGGGAGCGAGAGCGCTCTACGTGCTCGCGCACGGTGCCGGCGCGGGGATGCGCCACCCGTTCCTGGAGGCGATCGCCCAGGCGCTCGAGTCGCACCGTGTCGGCACGCTGCGCTACGAGTTCCCATACATGGAGAAGAAGAGCCGGCGTCCCGACGCCCCCGCCGTGGCGGCCGCGCGCGCGCGCGAGGCGGTGGAGGAAGCGGCGCGCGTGGCGCCGGGCGTGCCGCTCATCGCGGGCGGGAAGTCGTTCGGCGGACGGATGACGTCCACGGCGCAGGCGGAGAAGCCGCTACCGGGCGTGCGCGGGCTGGCGTTCCTGGGTTTCCCGCTGCACCCGCCTGGCAAGCCGGGGATCGAGCGGGCGGCGCACCTCGAGCGGGTGGGCGTGCCGATGCTGTTCCTTCAGGGCACGCGGGACGATTTCGCGAGACTCGACCTGCTGCGACCGGTCGTTGAAGGACTCGGCCCGAGCGCCGCGCTGCACCTGGTCGAGGGCGGGGACCATTCCTTCAAGGTGCCGAAGCGGCCGCCCGCCGACGTGATCGGCGAGCTGGCCGGTGCGGTCCGCGCCTGGGTGGAGCGGCTCTAGAACTCGGCGCGGAAGAGCGGCATCGAGAGCGCCGGCCGGTAGATGGGACGCAGGCGCCCCTCCGCGAACTTCACCACCGTAGGACTGATGCCGGGTACGCCGAGCAGCACCCGACCATCCTCGATCCGCAGCAGCGCCGCCTCGCCCGGTCGGCCGGGCGCCGCCGGCG
>JAUYOW010000328.1 GCA_030697825.1 Gemmatimonadales bacterium
CGGTGCCGCCGTCGTGGCCGGAGTTCAGCACCACGTCGGCGTGCGCCTTGGCGACGCCGGCGGCGACGGTGCCGACGCCGACTTCGGACACGAGCTTTACGTGAATGCGTGCGTCGCGGTTGGCGTTCTTCAAATCGTGAATCAGCTGCGCCAGGTCCTCGATCGAATAGATGTCGTGGTGCGGCGGCGGCGAAATCAGACCCACGCCGGGCGTGGAGTAACGTACCTTGGCGATCCACGGATAGACCTTGTGACCGGGGAGTTGGCCGCCTTCGCCGGGCTTGGCGCCCTGCGCCATCTTGATTTGCAGGTCGGTGCAATTCACCAGGTAGTGGCTGGTGACGCCGAAGCGTCCCGAGGCCACCTGTTTGACGCGCGAGTTGCGCTCGGTGCCGTAACGCCCGGGGTCTTCACCGCCCTCGCCGCAGTTTGAACGCCCACCCATGCGATTCATGGCGATGGCCAGAGACTCGTGCGCCTCGGCGCTGATCGAGCCGTAGGACATGGCACCGGTGGCGAAGCGCGTGACGATGTTTTCCACCGGCTCGACCTCGTCGATTGGAATCGGCCGGTCGGCGTACTTAAAATCCATCAGCCCGCGCAACGTCGCGAGACGGCCGGCAGCATCATCGCAACTCTTCGAGAACTCCTTGAACAGCACGTAGGAGTTCGCACGTGCGGCATGTTGCAGTTTGGCTACGGTCTCGGGGTTGAGCATGTGGTACTCGCCGTCGCGGCGCCACTGGTACTGCCCGCCCCAGTCGAGATCGGCGTGGCCCGCCGGCCGGTCCGGGTAGGCGTGGTGATGTCGCAGACTCGTTTCCTGCGCCACGACGTCGATGCCGATGCCGCCGACGCGCGACGCGGTCCAGGTAAAGTATTTATCGACGAACGCCTTATCGAGACCGATGGCCTCGAAAATCTGCGCACCGCGATACGACTGGATGGTGGAGATGCCCATCTTCGAGGTCACCTTGACCACACCCTTGTTCAGCGCCTTGAGGTAATTCTTGACCGCGCTGGCGGCGTCCACGCCCGCCAGCAGCTGCTCGCGAATCATGTCGTCGAAGGTTTCGAAGGCGAGATACGGATTAACCGCGCCGGCGCCGTAGCCGAGCAACAGCGCCATGTGGTGCACCTCGCGCGGTTCGCCGGACTCGACGATCAGGCCGACCTTGACGCGCGTGCCCGCGCGCACCAGGTGATGGTGCACGCCGGCGGTGGCGAGCAGCGCCGGGATCGGCATCTGCTGCGCGTCCACGCCGCGATCGGAAAGAATGATGAAGCTCGCGCCCTGCTGGATGGCCGCGCTCGCCTTCCGGCACAGCTCCTCCATGGCGCGCGTGAGGCCCTGCCCCCCGGAACCGGCCGGGAACAACATCGGCAGTGTCGCGGTCTTGAAGCCGTGCTTGTCGCCGATGGGACCGAGGCGAGGGCCGCGCGCCGAAGTGGAATCCCTGCTCGCTTCGCTCGCTCGTCCTGCCATATGAGCAGGCGCGGTTGCGGATTCGAGCGCGCGGATTTTGGCCAGTTCCGCGTTGTCGAGAAACGGCGT
>JAUYOW010000329.1 GCA_030697825.1 Gemmatimonadales bacterium
GGCGGGTTCGGGGGGTTCTATACTGCGCTCGGGCTGGAGCGGCGGCTGCGCGGGCGCGCGCACCAAGTCACGCTCGTTTCCCGCGAGAACTACATGCTATACACGCCGCTGCTCCCCGAGGCCGCCGCCGGGGCGCTGGAGCCGCGGCACCTCGTCGTGCCGCTGCGCACCGCGCTCCGGCGGACGAACATTGTGGTCGGCGCCGTCGTCGCGCTCGACGTCGGGAATCGGTCGGTCACGGTACGGCCGGCCGAAGGCGCGGACCGCGCGTTGACGTTCGATCACCTCGTCTTCGCGCTCGGGAGTGCCACCCGCATGCCGGCGAGCGTGCCCGGCCTCGCTCAGCATGCGATCGGATTCAAGAGCCTGGCCGAAGCGATCTACCTTCGGAACCGTCTCCTCGCGCACCTGGAGTTGGCCGACGGGACGCCTGACGATGCGACGCGGCGCAAGCTCCTGACGTTCGTCTTCATCGGCGGCGGATACGCGGGCGTCGAGGCGGCGGCCGAGCTGCACGCGATGGCGAACGACGCCCTTCGCTTCTACCCGAACCTGCGCCCGGAGATGACGCGGTTCGTGATACTCGAGGCGTTGCCGTCGATCCTGCGCGACCTCGGCGACGCATTCGCGCTCCGGGTGCAGCGGCGGCTGATCGAGAAGGGGATCGAGATCCGGGTCGGCACGACGCTGCGCGAGGTGCGCGCCGACGCGGTCGTGCTCTCGAACGACGAGGTCGTGCCGACGGATACGGTGGTCTGGACGGCGGGGGTGGTCGCGAACCCGCTGGTGGCCGGCATCCCGGGCGAGAAGGACCCCAAGGGACGCATCGTCACCGCCCCGGACCTTCGCGTGCCCGGTACCGACGGCCTATGGGCGCTCGGCGACAGCGCCGCGGTGCCCGATGACAAGGCGGGCGGGCAGGCGGCGCCGGCCACCGCGCAGCACGCCCTGCGCCAGGCTCGCACGCTCGCCCACAACATCGCGGCGACCCTGGACGGCGGAACGACGCGCCGCTTCGCGCACGGCAACCTCGGCATGCTCGCCGCGCTCGGCAACTACGACGGCGCCGGGCGGCTGCTCGGCGTACCGGTGCGAGGGTTCCTGGCGTGGTGGCTGGTGCGCACCTATCACCTGCTCCAACTCCCGACGCTCGCGCGCAAGGCTCGCGTGGTCATCGACTGGACGATTGCGCTCTTCTTTCCCCGCGACCTCGCGCAGCTCGGGAGCCTCGGAAGCGTGCGGCCGGAGGCGCGAAGCGATAGCTTCGAGCCCAGGGAATGAGCGACCAGCCGAACGTTCCAGCCTCCAGGCCGCCGACGGCGGAGCGCCGAGACATCACGATCGAGGCGCTGTCGTCGCTCTTCGCGGTGGGCCGGCTCGAGCTGGAGGAGTTCGAGGCGCGGGTAGACCGTGCCATCCGGGCCGAGACGGTGGCCGACCTCGACCAGCTCGTCGCCGACCTCGCGCCGACGGGAGAGCACCGGACGGCGCCGGTGCCGGCGCCGCCGCGCGAGCCGATGGGCCAGGATCTCCCGCGAGGGAGCCGCGCCACCATCGCGGTGTGGAGCGGCACGCAGCGCAATGGCCGCTGGTTCCCCGCCCCGCGCCACGTCGGCATCGCCCTCATGGGTGGGTTCGAGCTCGACTTCCGCGAGGCGGAGCTGGGACCCGGGACAACCAACGTCTACCTCTACGCGCTATTTGGCGGGATCGGCGTGATCGTGCCGCCGGACCTGGATGTCGAAGTGAGCGGCATGGCGATCATGGGCGGGCTGACGCACCTCGCGTCGCACCCCGAGCGCCTGGAGTCGCAGCGGCCGCGCTTGCGCATCCACGCCTACGCGCTCATGGCCGGGGTCGATGTGAAGGTGCGGTTGCCAGGCGAGACGGCCAAGGAGGCGCGCCAGCGCCGGCGCAGTGAGCAGCGCCGGCTGCGCGGCGGAGACGAGGAGTAGGCGTTAGGCTGCGAGGAAGGCTGTGAGGCTTCGCCCCTCACGGCACACCGATCATGTCCACCTCGGGTTCCGGTCTCAGGCGCGCGGCCAACGGCTAACGCCTAACGGCCAACGGCCAACGGCTATCTCTCCGCTACCGCGGTCCCCAGCCTCGTCGCGAAGAACTCCGCCGCCGCGCGATACGCCGCCAGCCAGTGTTCGTGCCTGAGGAAGTCGTGTACGTCATCCGGGAAGACCAGCTGCTCGACGCTCACGCCCCGCCGGCGCAGCCGCTGGACCAGATCCACCGTCTGAGAGAAGTCCACGTTGCGGTCGTCGTCGCCGTGGATGAGGAGCACCGGCGAGCGCCACCGTTCGATGCTGCCCACCGGCGATGCCTGCCGCATCCGCGCGACCATCGAATCGGGAAGCTGCATCGGCCGCGCGTCGGGGTTCCCGCTCCGCGACCAGTCGTGGACGCCGTGCAGGTCCACGCCCGCGGCGAACAGGTCCGAGTTACGCGCCAAGCCGAGAGCGGTGAGGTAGCCGCCGTACGACCCGCCCCACAGGCCGACGCGCGCCGGGTCCACGTCCGTTCGTGACCGCAGGTACGCCGCCGCGGCCAGCACGTCCGAGTATTCCGAGGCCCCGTCGCGCCCCGTTCGCGGCGCCTGCCGGAAGGCCCGCCCGTAGCCGGTGCCGGACCGGTAGTTCACCGAGACGACGACGAACCCGCGGCTCGCCAGGTACTGATTGAAGGCGTAACTGTTGTGGTAGTAGTACCGGTAGTGCCAGCCCAGCAGCATCTGCCGCCGCGGACCGCCATGGAAGAACATCACGGCGGGACGCCGCCCCCCCTCCGTCCCGCGCTCAGGCGGAAGGAACAACTGAAGATGGACCTCGGTCGAGTCGGATGCGCGGACGATGACCTGCTGTGGCTCAACCAGCTGCTCGGCGGGGAACGCCGTGGGCGCCCGCCATCCCGCCATCGGCTCGGGGCCTGCTCCGGCCGGCATGATGGATGGAGTGGCGGGAAGGCGCGCGTCCGATCTGAGGAGCGCGAGCGTGCTGTCCGCGAGCGGCCTCGGGCTCCATTCGATGGCGTCGCCCGACGTCACGTTGTCCACCGGACCGCCCGACGTAGCCACGCGCTGGATGTGCCGCCGGTCGATGTCACCGCAGTTGGTCGTCAGGTACGCGAGGCGCCGGTCCCCGGTCAATGCGACGTCCTCGACCTCGCAGCCTTGAGGAGTGAGGCGCGTCGCCTCGCCGCCCGCCGCGCCCATCGAGTACAGACCTAGCCAACCGCCGAGTTCCGCGGCGAAGAGCAGTCGGTCGTCCGCGGCCCATTGCAGCACCCATTCGCCGGAGTTGCCGGGCAGCGCGCCGTCGGGCGTGGCCGGTGCGCGCCAGGCCTCGCGGGTGGTGCCGGTCGCGGCATCCGCGACCATGATGGTCCAGGGCGGCACGGTGGTGTCCGAGGCCGCGGGCGTGGCGGGACCCGAAGCCGACGTGGACCCGGGACGCCTGACGAACGCGAGCCTCGAGCCGTCCGGCGACCAGCGGGGGAAGTCGTCGCGGTCCACCGTAGGCGCGATCCAGCGGAGTGCGTTCCGCCGCACCTCGTACACGCCGATGAAGCTGTGGTCGTCGCGCCCGCTGACGAAGGCGAGCGATCGGCCGTCCGGCGACCAGACCGGCCGGGCGCTCTGGCCTCGCGCCCGGAAGAGCACCCGCGGCGGGCCGGCCGCTCTGAGCGGAGCGACCCGCATGGTGTCGCGCAGCACGAACGCGACGAGGTCTCCCGCGGGCGAGGCCGCAGGGTGGGCGCCGTCGCCCAGGCGCCGAGGCGCGCCGCCCGCGACCGGCACGAGCCACACCGCCTGGTCCGAGCCGCCCGGATCACTGGTCGGATTGACGGGGACGTCGGCGGACCAGTTGGAGCCGGGCGCGCCACCGCGGACGTACAGCAGCGCGCGGCCGTCAAAGGTCCAGGTGAGGCCGGACAGTTCCTGCCCGTCGTCGGCGGTGTAGCGGGTGAGCCGGCGGGCGCGGAACGCGGGCGCCTCCGCCACCCAGACATTGCGCCGCCCTTCCTCGTCCCCGATCCACGCCACGCGCGCGCCGTGCGGCGCCGCGACCATATCGGACGGGAACGGTGCGCTGAGGATGTCGGCGAGGGTGAACACTCCAGGATCGGCACGCCCGCGCTGGGCGAACGCCGCGCGTGGATCGAGAGCGATGCCGATGGCCATCGCGACGATCGTCAGCGCCGCTCCGCCCGCCAGGCCGGTCAGCAGCGTGCGGGCCGAAACCCGCCCCATCAGGACGCCGCGTTTACTCGCGCTCATACACCACGCCCGCCGCGGCCCATGGCAGCACCCTGCGCGCGGAGCCGCCGGCGGCCCCGTTCGAGCCCCGCACGTAGCCGGACGGCACGACGGTCAGGTAGCCGGCGAGCTGGAGGCGCACCGCGCCTAACTGCCGGTAGACCGGCACACCGATCTCCACCCCGGACATCCGGTCGCCGAAGCCGCTCGGCGGCCCGTACTCGTCGAGGTAGTCCACCTGGACGTAGGGCTCCGCCGACCACCGTCCCCCCGCCCAGGCGAGCGTGTGCTGCACCCAGAGATTGACGCTGTTCCCCACGCCGGACCCGTGGCCGCGCGCGTACGTGAGCGTCGCGTAGCCTCCGCTCCAGTTCCGCGTAACCGAGGCGACGAACTCGCCCGACATCGCGGGCGACAGTGAGTCCGGGCCTTCGGGCGACGGCTCCGTCTGGGTGCCTGGCATGACGTACAGGAGGTACCCGAACCCGACTTCCCACGCGCCGCGCACCTCGCGGCGGAAGGTCAGGCCGAGCTGCGCCTCGTCCAGCTCGGTCTGACGGTCGAGCGCGCTGGTGGTGAAGGCGTTGAACCCGAGACCGGAGGGAAGCGTCACCTCGACGTAGGGCTGGAAGGCCGGCTTGGCGCGCGACAGGTCGTAGCCACGCCAGGCGTAGCGCGAGACGACCCGCGCTTCGGCATAGACCTCGAGCTTCGGCGCCGAATCGGCCTCGGCCGCCGCCTGGGCGTGCAGACGCGGCACGATGGCGAGGAGCGCGCCGCCGACGAGCGCGGGCCGAAGCCGGCGGATGCCGAGGCTCACGAGTCCGCCGTGCCGTCCAGGACGTCCCGGACGCGGCGCAGCAGGTCGGTGATGGACCAGGGCTTGGTGAGGAAGGGCGTGTCCAGGTCCATCTGGGACGACTCGGCGACGTCGCGCGCGGTGTAGCCGCTGGTAAAGAGGAACTTGGGGGTCTTGCCCTTCTCCCGGAGCGCGGCCATGAGCTGGGGTCCTCCCAGACGCGGCATCACCACGTCCGATACCACCAGGGCGATGCGCGCCTCGTTCGCCTCGAACAGTTCCAGCGCCTCGGCACCGTCGGCGGCGGCCAGCACCGTGTACCCGTGCTTGGCCAGCACCCGCGTGGCGGCGCGCCGGAGCGCATCCTCGTCCTCCGCGAGGAGGATGGTCTCCGTGCCCCCCCGGACGGGACGCGCCGCGACCGGCGCCTCCGCCGCGGTCGCGACCGCGGCGACCTCCGGGAAGTACACCTTGAAGGTGGTGCCGTGGCCCAGCTCACTGTAGAGGTCGACGTACCCCCGGTGCTGCTTGGCGAGCCCGTACACGATCGCCAGGCCGAGGCCGGTGCCGACACCGGCCGGCTTGGTCGTGAAGAACGGCTCGAAGGCCCGCCGTTTGGTCTCGTCGCTCATGCCCGCGCCGGTGTCCGACACCGCGAGGACCACGTACTCGCCGGGCTTCCCCCACCCTTCCCTGGCCTCGAACTGGGCGTCGAGCGACGCGGGGCCCGTGTCGATGGTCAGGGTACCCCCGTTCGGCATGGCATCGCGCGCGTTGGTGACGAGGTTCATGAGGATCTGGTCCACGGCGCCGGGATCCGCGTGCACCGTGGCGTCGGGATCGCGGGAGTGCACCTGCAGCTCGATGTCGGCCCGGACCATCCGTCGCACCATGCGGGCGAAATCGGCCACCGTTTCAGCGAGCTTGAGCGTCTGCATGGTCAGCTGATGCTGTCGCGTGAAGGCGAGCAGCTTGCGCGTCAGCTCGGAACCCCGCTCGCCGGCCCGCTTCAGGCTCTCGAGGTCCTCCAGGTACGACGCGGTCGGCGGCGTCTCGGAACGGATCAGCTCGGCGGTGGCGACGATGGTGGTGAGCAGGTTGTTGAAGTCGTGGGCGATGCCCGCCGCGAGGCCGCCCACGGCCTCCATCTTCTGCGCGTGGCGCAGCTGGGCCTCGATCGCCTCGCGCTCGGTGAGGTCGTGAACCGACACGAGCACCGTCGGCTTCCCGTCGAGCTCGACGAGGGCGCTCACCACCCCGACCGGCACGGAGGCGCTCGCGCCGTGGAAGCGGAACGAGCCGCTCGGGAGCGCGTCGCCGGGTGCGGGATCGAGCCGTTCCGCCAGTCTCGTGCCGGCCAGCTCGGCGCGGGTGCTTCCCGCGAGCGCCTCGGCGGCCGGGTTGGCGTCCACGATCTCGCCGCCCGCCGGGTCCAGGAGGAAGAGCGCGTCCACGCCGCGGTCGAATACCGTCCGGTACTTCTGCTCGGATTCGTGATGGGACTCGATGGCGCGATTGAAGGTGGCGACCAGCTCCTCCCACTCGCGCGAGCCCCCGATCGCGGCGATGGGCCCGAGCCGGCCGGTCTGCCGCATGTCGGCGAACGCGCCGGCGATCGCGCTGAGCGGCGCCTCCACCTGCTTCGCGACGAGCCGGCCTCCGCTCACCGCGAGCAGCACCAGGCCCAGGGCCACGACCAGCGCCGCCGAACCGAGCAGCACCAGGCTCCACCGGCGCAAGTCGCCGACGAAGCTGTCCGAGTGCCGGAGTTGCACCACGATGGTGGGCTCGCCGTAGAGGTCGGCCTCGCGGAACCGGGTCTCGGCGCTGTCCCCCGCGATCCGCTCGTGGCTCGGGACGGTGTCCGCGGGATCGCTCGGAGCGGCCGTCAGCGACACCGCCTCCTGGAGCTCGCCGCCGATCACCCGCAGCAGGGAATCCGTCACGACCTGGGCGAAGACGACGTACCCGTTGCGCCGGCCCCGCGCCGACTGATCCTCGGTGCGCACGATCACGCTGCCGCCGACGAGGTAGAGGCCATGCGTCGTGCGCACCAGTCCGCCGACTCGCAGGCGCCGGTCGATCAGCGGGAACAGCGCCGGGTCGGTAGAGCTCCAGGCCTCGCTGTCGGCCCGGCTCGCCGCCCAGTGGAACAGCAGCCGCCGGTCGTGCCCCCAAAGCAGCACGGCGGTGGAGCCGTACTGGTGCGGCACCCAGTCGACGAAGTTCACCTCCGTGAACTCGGCGGCCGCGCGCCCTTCGGGATGGGCCGCGAAGTTCCACGCTTCGGTCCAGATCCCGAACTCGCCCGTCGTGAGGCGGAGGGCATCCAGCCGGCGGGCCAGCAGGAGCTGGGCGCTTCGCACGCGGGCTTCCTCCTGGTCGCGCTCGACCGTGCGGAGGAGGAACCCCGAGACCAGCCACGAGCTGGCGGTGAGCCCCGCCAGGGCCAGCCCCGCGAAGACGATGACGCGCCGCAGCAGGCGCCGGACGGCGCCGGCGTGCGCAGCCAGCGGCTGGCCGCGCCCGTCCTGCGGTCTCGCAGGGACAGGCGCGGGGTCGGTCACTGCTGGACGTTCTTCAGAAAGCTGAGGTCGTGTCCCTTGGCCTTGAGCATCGCCTCCAGAGCGCTCTTGTCCACGGATTTTATCCACGCCTCGTGCGGCTCCACGAGCTTCTTCTCCACGGCGTCGAGCAGCGCGTCGTTCAGCGTCACCATGCCGATCTTCTTGTTGGTCTGCATCATGGACTGGATCTGGAAGGTCTTTCCCTCGCGGATCAGGTTCGCGATAGCTGGGATGTTGAGCAGTATCTCCCGCACCGCCACGCGCCCGCCGCCGATCTTCTTGCAGAGGATCTGCGCGACCACCCCCTTCAGGGACTCCGAGAGCATGACGCGGATCTGGCTCTGCCGGTCGGCGGGGAACTGGTCGATGATGCGGTCCACGGTGGACGGGGCGGTCGTGGTGTGCAGCGTCCCGAAGACGAGGTGTCCGGTCTCGGCGGTCTCGATCGCGATGGCCACGGTCTCGAGGTCGCGCATCTCGCCCACCAGCACGATGTCCGGGTCCTCGCGCAGCGCGGCGCGCAGCGCCCGCTTGAACGAGTCGGTGTGCAGCGACACCTGCCGCTGCGTGATAACGCAGCTCTTGTTGGGGTGCACGAACTCGATCGGGTCTTCGATCGTGATGATATGATCGGTGCGCTTGCGGTTGACGAGGTCGATCATCGCCGCGAGCGTCGTGGACTTGCCGGAGCCGGTGGGGCCGGTCACCACCACCAGGCCCTTGCTCAGGAAGCAGAGCTTCTGCACGTCCTCGGAGAGGCCCAGCTCCTCCACGGTCATGATCTTGGTCGGGATGACGCGGAAGGCGGCGGCCGGACCCTTGCGGTCGCGGAGCACGTTGGCCCGGAAGCGCGCCAGGTCCAGGATCTCGTACGCGAAATCGCTGTCGTTGGTCTCCGCGAATTCCTTCCGGTTCCGCTCCGGCATTATGGAGAGGAGGAGGGCCTGCACCTCGTCCACGGTGAGAGGCTCGTAGCCCTCCAGCCGCTCCATCACGCCCGACTTGCGGATGATGGGCGGCTCGCCGACGCGCAGGTGCAGGTCGGACGAGCCCGACTTGACCAGCCTCTGGAGCATCTCCTGGATGCGCTCTTCCGCGGCGTCGGAGGCCTCGACCGCCTGGCGGGTCGGCGCGGGCGCGGACTGCATCGGCGGCAGGTTGCCCTCCACGCCCATCCGCGCTTCCATCGGCATCGAGATCGCGGCTGACGAGCGGCGGGCGCGCGCCGGCGACACCCTCACCCGCACGTCCTCTCCGGCGTGCAGGATCTCCACGTCCACCCGCTGGCCTTCGAGCGCGTAGCCGAACGCCATCCGCGACTCGGCGTCGAGGTGGTCCTTCATCCCCTCCGGCGCGATCTCCCGCACCAGCGCCATGACCTTGGGTCTGGTCAGGACCTCCTTGGTGACGGGCCGGTCCGCGCCGTCCACCTCGAGGACGACCGCCGCTCCGCTCTCGAGGCGCACGCAGCCGGCGCCGTGCTCGAACATCACCTGGATGAACTTGTCGAGAATGGCCATCGGTGGGTGGATCCCCGGGTTCGCGACTAGTGGCTGCCGGACGCCGCTTGCTTCTCCTTCTCCTTCTCCTTCTCCTTCTCCTTCTCCTTCTCGCCCTTCTCCCGCTTGTCCGTTTCGACGATCGCTTTCATCGTGCGCTCGATCAGCTGCTTCAGCGCGATCGAGCCCTCGCGGATGGTGCGGGACCGCTGCATCTGGTTCCCGCGCCCCGCGGCCACTCCCAGCATCCCGGCATGATCGGCGACGAAGCCGAGGTTCTTGATCATGGCCTGCTGACGGATCTGGCCCAGCGTGCGCGTCATCTGCGACAGGTACATGTCGGCGCCCTTGTTGGCCTTCGCGTACTGCTCCACCAGGGCCGTGATGTGGTCGCACCTCTTGAGCACGCTCTCCAGGAACTCGTATTCCTCGGCCGCCTTCGCGGACAGCTTGATTCCAGCCATCCACAATCCTACTGCGCCCGCGCGGCTACGTCCAACGCGGAATGACGGAAGAGGAGAGGAAAGAGGGGAGTGGGCAGCGGGGGGAGCGAGACCGGATCGCGAGCCGTCAGGAAACCTCCTAGCAGACCAGCCGGTAGGCGAAGGGACGGAAACCGGTGCCCTGCACCGCCCCGGAAACGGTGATGCGGGCCGCGACGGCGCGCGGCACGTTCACCGACTCCGGAACCGCGCTCACAGCGCCGCTCGCACGTGATGGTGCCCCGCGGTCTTCGCCCTGACCCGCCGCTCGATCCACTCGACGACGCGGGCAACCCCTTCGCCAGTGCGGCACGACACTGGGAAGATGTCCACGCCCGGGTGCACGTCACGGGCGGCGGCCACCGCCTCGTTGTAGTCGAAGTTGGTGAAGCCGAGGAGGTCCACCTTGCTGACGACGATGAGGTCGGCGCGCCGGAACATGAGCGGGTACTTCTTGGGCTTGTCGTGCCCCTCGGCGACGGACAAGAGCATCACCGCGTCGTCCTCTCCGAGGTCGAATTCGGCCGGGCAGACCAGGTTGCCGACATTCTCGATCAGCAGCACGTCGATGCCGTCGCGCACCACGTGGTGGATGGCGTGGTGCACCATGCGCGCGTCCAGGTGGCACGCGCCGCCGGTGTTGATCTGCTGCACCGGCACGCCGAGCCGCGCGATGCGCTCGGCGTCGGCACTGCCGACGATGTCACCCTCGATCACGGCCACGCGGAGGTGCCGGGCGAGCGCCGGCACCAGCCGCTCCAGCAGCGACGTCTTTCCCGCGCCGGGGCCGCTCATCAGGTTCACCGCGTAGGTGCCGCACGAGGCCAGGACGTCGCGGTTCTCCTTCGCGAGCTCCGAGTTCGGCTCGAGGAGCCCGGACTTCAGGTCGATCTCATGCATGGCAGGGCACCTCCACATCCTCGACCTCGAGCTTCCGGACTTCCAGCTCCCGGCCGCTAGCGATCTCGGTACGCTCCGACCCACAGGCCGGGCACCGGAAAACGTACTCCTCCACCGGGTTCGTCGCGCCGCAGGCCGCACAGGCGACGGTGAGCGGCACGACCTCGAAAACCAGACGGGCGGCCTCCAGCCCCGTGCCGCGGGCCAGGCACCCGAACGCGAAATCGAGGGCGTCGGCGCACACGCCGGACATCGCACCGATTCGAACGTGGATCTGGCGCACCGGGCCGTGCGGCACGGTCTCGAGACGATCGATCACACACTCGATGAGCTGCAGAGCTATGCCGGCTTCGTGCATGCGGCCTCCTCTATCACACCCCACTGCACCAACTGGGCCTCGACGCGGCTCACGACTTCCGGAACCGCGTCCTCGACGGCCGGGGTGGGTCGCTCGTCGAACGTGCGGGTATCGGACGCCTCGACGGCGAAGAAGACGATCTCGCCGGGGAGCGGCAGGCCCACGGCGCGGCCGAAGTCGAGCGCCGAACCGAGGCTGATGTCGTGGTAGCCGGCGGCGCGCAGGGTGGGGATGGCCCGGTCGGGACTCAGGCGGTAGACCGTGCCGGGCGGCCCGTGCCGCCACTCGATGGCGTCGATGATGATCGCGCGCGCGAAGCCCGCGAGCAGGTCCAGGAACCGGATCCCGCCCCACGAGCTCTCCCGCACCTCCACCGGCGCGCCGGCGAGGCGCTCGGCCAGCACCCGCGCGGCGAGCACGCCTACGGCGTCGTCGCGCAGGATCGGATTGCCGAGCCCGACGACGACCACCTGGTGAGCGGGGTCCGGTCCGGTCACGCGCTCCTCCTGCGCCGGCGCTACGGTCGGCGCAGCACCTGAACCACCCGGCCGTCCGGGTCGCGGATGCGCAGCTCCAGCGGCATCTGCCCGGGGAGGCTGTGCGTCGCGCACCCGAAGCACGGATCGTAGGCGCGGAAGGCCATCTCGACCATGTTGAGGACGCCGTCGCTGGCCTCGACACCCTTCCGGATCAGCTTCGACGCCGCCCGCTTGACCGCCATCGAGATGGCCGCGTGGTTGTTGGTCGTCCCGACGATCAGGTTCACCTTGCGGACGATCCCCCGGTCGTCCGTCTGGTAGTGGTGGTACAGCGTGCCCCGTGGCGCCTCTACGGATCCCACCCCCTCCGTTGGGATCTCGGTCGGGATGGTGCGGTACTCGGCGCTCGTTATCTCGGGGTCCGTCGCCAGCTCGAGGGTGCGCTCGGCCGCGTACATGATCTCGATCACGCGCGCCCAGTGGGTTGCCAGCGTGGCGTGGACCGGCTTGCCGCCGAGCGTCTGGTACATCCGCTCGTAGGCCTCCTGGGCCTTCGGCGTCGCCATGCCGTCCGCGGCGTTGAGCCGCGCGAGCGGGGTGGCCCGGTAAACGCCCGAATCGGGACCGTCCACGAAGCCCTTCCAGCCGACTCGCTTCAGGTACGGGTACTTCAGGTACGACCACGGCTCGACGTGCTCGGCGATGTGGTCGAGGTAGTCCCTGGCCGGGAACTTCGCGAATTCCTTGCCTTCCTGGTCCACGACCCGGATGAGGCCGTCGTAGAAGTTCACCCGGTTGTTGGCGTCCACCGTCCCCATCGAATAGAGGCGGTGGTTGTACACGTCACCGAGGATGAGGTCCACGTACTCCTGGTTCTTGAGCACGATCGCGTCGAACACGCCGAGCGTGAACTCGGCGAACTCGACGAACTCGCGGGCGAGCTGCTCGATGCGCTGGCGCTCCGGCTCGGTGAGGCCCTTGCTCACCCCGCCGGGGATCGAGGTGACGGGGTGGATGGCCTTGCCGCCCAGGATCTTCACCACCTCCTGCGCGCCCGCCCGCTGGCGGATCACCCGCTTCCCCGCCTCCAGGCCGACCTTCGCGATCACGCCGAGGATGTTCCGCTCGGCCGCGGGCGCGGTGGGCCCGACCACGAAGTCGGGCCCGCCCAGCGCGTAAAAGTGGGTGGTGTGGTCGCCGGTGTAGAACGCGGCGTACAGCAGCTCGCGGAGCTTCTTGGCTGCGGGGGGCGGCTCGACATGGAAGACGGCGTCGCACGCCTTGGCCGACGCCATGTGGTGCGCTTCGGGACACACGCCACAGATCCGCGTCATAATGCGGGGCAGCTCTTCCACCGGCCGCCCCTCGCAGAACTTCTCGAAGCCCCGGAGCTCGGGGATCTGAAGGTAGGTTTCGGCGACCTCTCCCTCGTCGGTGAGGAAGATGTCGATCTTCCCGTGCCCTTCGAGCCGGGTGATGGGATCGATCGAGATGGTCTTCATTTCGCCATCCCCCTGACCGGCGAGACCGGGAGGCTAAACCGGTAGAAGGTGCCGATGGGGTCCTCGATGCCGGAGAGTATCGCCTCGATCTCCGCCGGGTCCTGCGAGTCGATGACCGACGCGAGGGCGCTGATCATCTTCGCGCCCTGGTCCTTGGAGCCCGGCGGCGGGCCGTAGCAGCCGCGGCACGGCATCCCGACGGCCGGGCACAGCGCCCCGCACCCGCTGCGCGTCGCCGGCCCCATGCAGACGATGCACTGGTCGAGGAGGCAGCGGCTCGGGTCGGTGACGACCTCGTGCGGCCGGACGAACTTCCGGATGCGCTTCTCCTCACGCACCCGCGGGCACTCGTCGCAGCAGGTCTTCTCGCCCGCGCCGAGGACCGAGCCCTTGGGCGGCAGCGGCTTGCCCTGCATTATGTGCTCGAGCACCGCCCAGATCTGCACGGCCTGCGGCGGGCAGCCGGGGATGTAATAGTCCACGTCGACCACCTGGCCCAGCGTGCGCACGCTGTCCTGGAACACCGGCAGGTCGAGGTGGCCTTCGGGCACCGCCGTCCGCGCCTGCGGCAGCGTGCCTTCGGGATTCACGGTAGACGGGGTCTCGCGGTACACGCGGGAGAAGATCTCGTCCCTGGTGAACTGGTTGGCGAGGCCGGGGATGCACCCCTCGTGCGCGCACGACCCGAACGCGACCAGCACCTTGCTGGTGCGCCGCAGCAGCCTCGCCATGTGCTCGTTCTCGGACGTGCGGATAGCGCCGCTGAAGAGGCACAGGTCGATCGCGCCGTCCGGCAGCGCCTCGATGTCCTTGTACTTGAAGTCGGTGGCCACCGGCCACAGCACGAGGTCGAACGCCGCCGCGACGTCGAGGATGTGTGCCTCGATGTCGAGGATGGCGATGTCGCACCCGCCACAGGCAGCCGCCCAGTAGATCGCCAGCTTCGGCTTGCTCATCGCTCGCGCTCCTCGCCGCCCCGTCAGTCCGCCGCGGCGGCGGCCGGGGCCGGCGCCTCCACGGGATGCAGGGGGCCCAGGCTCCGGATCTCCTCGGTCATCTCGTTCACGACCCGCGCGTACTTCTCGCCCTCGGCCGCCGAGATCCACTCGACGCGGAGCCGGCGCGGATCGATGCCCTGTGCCTTGAGGAGCATCTTCAGTGCCACGCCGCGGCGCATCGCCTTGTAGTTGCCCTCGGCGTAGTGGCAGTCGCCCGGGTGGCAGCCGGCGATCAGCACGCCGTCCGCGCCCAGCTGGAGCGCGCGCAGGACGAACGTCGGATCCACGCGGCCGGTGCACATCACCCGGACGCTGCGCACGTTGGGCGCCGACTGGATGCGTGAGACCCCCGCCAGGTCCGCCCCAGAGTAGGCGCACCAGTTGCAGAGGAACCCGACGATCCGTGGCTCGAACTCCATGGCCGCTCCCTCCTCAGGCCACGAACAGGCCCTCGAGCTCCGCGAGGACCTGCTCGTCCGTGAATCCCGCGCCCGTGATCGCGCCCGCCGGGCATGCCGCCACGCACGTCCCGCAGCCCTTGCACAGCGCGGTGTTGACCCGGGAGACCTTCTGGTCCGCCACGAAGTCGATGGCGAAGTACGGGCACAGGTTGTTGCAGATCCGGCACCCACTGCACCGTGCCTCGTCGATCGACGCGCGCATCGGGTCGATCGCCACCTGGCCCTTCGCGATCACGCCCATCATGCGCGCTGCCGCTCCGCTCGCCTGCGCCACCGTGTCCGGAATGTCCTTCGGCCCCTGGCACGTCCCGGCGATGTAGATGCCTTCGGTGAAGGTGGACATGGGATCGAGCTTCGGGTGCCGCTCCAGGAAGAACCCGTCCGGGCTCCGGCTGATCGAGAACAGCTTCTTGACCCGGTCGGCGTCGGCCTGCGGCTCGATGGCGGTGCAGAGGATCACCATGTCCACCGGGATCTCCCGGAACGCCCCGATGAGAGTGTCCTCGCTCCGTACCAGCATGGTGCCGTGCTGGGCCATCTCGCCCCGGGCCTCGACGACCTCCGCGGCCCGGCCGCGTATCACGTTCGTGCCTTCCTCCAGCACGCGCCCGTAGAACTCCTCGAACCCTTTCCCGTAGGCCCGCATGTCGATGTAGAACTGGTATACGTGCGCGTCGGTCCGGTCGCGCACCAGGTGCGCGAACTTGAGCGCGTACATACAGCAGACCCGCGAGCAGTAGCGGTGGTAGTCCTCGTGGCGCGAGCCGACGCAGTGCAGGATCGCGATGGCGCGCGGCGCGCGGCCGTCCTTGCAGGTGATCCGCCCCAGCGTCGGGCCGGCCGAGTTGAGCAGCCGCTCGAACTCCAGCCCGTTGTACACCTCCGGCAGCCGGCCGTAGCCGTACTGCTTGATCGTGCGCGCATCGAACAGCTGGTACCCGGTGGCCAGCAGCACCTGGCCAACCTTGACGTCCACCAGCTCGTCCTTCATCCCGAGCACCACCGCCTCCGGCTCGCACACCCGCTCGCACTCCAGGCATTCGACGCAGACACCGCAGTTGAGGCACCGCTGCGCCTCGCGAACCGCCTGCTCCTCGCTGAAGCCCAACTCCACCTCGCGGAAGTCGGCCACCCGCTCCTGGGGCGGCGCCTTGGGCATGGCAACCCGCGGCGCTCGCGGCGTGTCCTTGTACATCGGCGCGTAGGAATGCGGCCGGAACGTCTCGCCTTTGGTGGACCGCTGCCGCACGAGGTGCGTGGTGAAGTCGGCCAGCGGCCGGCCGTTCAGGTACTTGTCGATCGCCTCGGCGGCGCGACGGCCGTTGCCCATCGCCGCGATCACCGTGGACGGCCCGAGCGCGACATCTCCACCGGCGAACACACCCGGGATCGACGTCTGTTTGCTCTCCGGGTCGATCTCCACCGTCCCCCACTTCGTGACCTTCAGCCCGTTCCCATTCCCTTGCTTCCCATTCCCCGTGAGCGCCGCTACGTCGGGCGCCTGGCTGATCGCCACGATCACCGTGTCGAACTCGAGCACGTGCTCGCTGCCTTCAATCGGGATCGGACGGCGCCGCCCGCTGGCGTCGGGCTCGCCCAGCCGCATCGTCACGCACTTGACCGCGCTCACCTTGCCCCGCTCGCCGAGGACTTCGACCGGCGCGATCAGGTAGCGGATCATGACGCCTTCCGCCTCGGCGTCGTCGACCTCGTGCGCCGCGGCCGGCATCTCGGCGCGGGTGCGGCGATAGAGGATGGTGACCGGCGACCCGAGCCGGAGCGCCGTCCGCGCCGCGTCGATGGCGGTGTTCCCGCCGCCGATGACCGCCACCCGCCGGCCGACGTGGCCATTGACCCGCAGGTTGACCAGGCGCAGGAACTCGATGCCGGACACCACGCCCTCGAGGCTCTCCCCGGGCACGTCGAGCCGCACATTCTCGTGGGCGCCGATCGCGAGGAAGACCGCCTGGAAGCCCTGATCGCGCAGCTGCTCCAGCGTGAAGTCGCGCCCTAGCTGGACGCCCGTCTTGAATTGCACGCCGAGCGACCGGATGTAGTCGATCTCCTCGTGGAGCAGCAGCCGCGGCAGCCGGTACTCGGGGATGCCGAGGGCCAGCATGCCCCCCAGCTCCTGGAACTTCTCGAAGACCGTGACCTGGTAGCCCCTGGTGGCGAGATCGTGCGCCGCCGTAAGGCCCGCCGGGCCCGAGCCGATGACCGCGACCTTCTCCGGCCGCGGCTCGATCTTCGGCGGCTTCACGGTCACCTTATGCTCGCGCGCCCAATCCAGCGCGAAGCGTTTGAGGTGCTGGATGGCGATGGGCTGGTCCACCAGGCCGCGGTTGCATTCCCCCTCACAGGGGTGATAGCACACCCTGCCGCACACCACGGCGAGGGGGTTGCGCTGCCGGATGAGCCGCGCCGCCTCCTTGAACTTCCGGTTCCTGATGAGCGCGATGTAGCCCGCGGCCTCCTGGCGGATGGGGCACCCCTCGATGCAGGGCGGCCGTTCCTGCTTCTCGATCACGTAGGTGTTGGGCACCGCCTGCGCGAAGGCCTTGTGGATCGCGGTGCGCTGGCCGAGGAGTTGGTCGAACGGGCTCGGCACGCTCACCGGGCAGACCTTGGTGCAGGCACCGCACGAGGTGCAGTCGGGCGTGACGTAGCGGGCGCGCTTGCGCAGGGTGACGGTGAAGTCGCCGAACGAGCCGGAGACCTTTTCGATGTCCGTCATCGTCATCAGGTGGATGTTCTTGCGATGGCTGACGGACACCATCTTCGGCGTCAGGATGCACGCGGCGCAGTCGAGGGTGGGGAAGGTCTTGTCGAACTTCGCCATCGCCCCGCCGATCGTAGACTCACGCTCGACCAGGTGGATGTCGTTGCCCGTCTCGGCCAGCTCAAGCGCCGCCTGGATCCCCGCGATCCCGCCCCCGACTATCAGCGTCGCCGGGTTGAGGGGGGCGTACGATATCTCGAGGGGCTGGTTCAGCGCCACGCGGTTGATCGCCGCCACCACCAGGCCCTTGGCCTTGGCGGTGGCCGCCGCGCGGTCGCGGTGCACCCACGAGCACTGCTCCCGGATGTTGGCGATCTGGCAGAGGTAGCCGTTCAGGCCGGCCTGCGCGCAGGCATTGCGGAACGTCAGCTCGTGCATCTGCGGCGAGCACGCCGCCACCACCACGCGGTTGACCCCGAACTTCTCGATGTCCTTCTGGATCCGCTCCTGCCCCGGTTGCGAGCACATGAACTTGTAGTCGCGGGAGACGACGACGTTGGGCCTCGTCCCCGCTAACTTCGCGACCTCCTCCACGTCCACCGTCGCCGAGATGTTGGTGCCGCAGTGGCAGACGTAGACACCCGTCTTGATCTCAGACATGGGCGGCCTCCGCGAGCGTGGCCAGCTCCGGGCCCAAAGGCACCAGGTTCATCGGCAGCCCCAGCTCGTCGGCGCCCGCGCCAAGCGCCAGCCCCAGCAGCTGGGTGAAGAAGACGATGGGAACCTCGACCCGTCGGCGCAGGGCCCGGCCGATCTCGCCCTGATACGCTTCGAGGTTGATCTGGCACATCGGGCACGTCGTCACGACCACGTTGGCGCCCGCGTCCATCGCGCAGGCGAGGATGTCGCCGGAGAGCCGCAGGCCCACGTCCTCCGCGGTCGTCATCAGCATCCCGCCGCAGCAGCGGACCTTCATGGGGAAGTCCACCACCTCGGCGCCGAGGCGGCGGAACAGGTGGTCCAGCCACATCGGCACCTCGCGGTCATCGAAACCCCGCTCGGGGCGAACGATCTGGCAGCCGTAGTATGGCGCGACCCTGGCGCCCTCCAGGCTCCGCACCGCCTTGGCCGCGATCGCCTCGAGCCCCACGTCGTTCACCAGCACGTCGAGCGGATGGCGGATGCGCAGCGTGCCGCGGTAGGCCAGGTCGCCCTCGGCCAGCGCCTCCCCCACCCGCTGGCGCAGCCCCGGCTGCTCGGCCAGGTAGCGGTGGGTCTTGTGGAGCACCAGGTAGCAGGCGCTGCACGGAGCCACCAGATCGGCGCCGGCGCCCTCCCGCTCGGCCAGCGCCAGGTTGCGGGCCGAGACCGCCAGGGCCATCGTCTCCGCGACCGACATATAGGCCGTCGCGCCACAGCAGTTCCAGTCGTCCAGCTCGCGCAGGTCGAGGCTGAGCCGGCGGAAGACGGCACGCAGCGATAGGTCGTAGCCCCTGGCCGTCGACTCGAGCGAGCACCCCGGGAAGTACGTGTAGCGCATCGGTTCGCTCCCGTTCCTCAGGTGGCTGCCCGCGCGGAGGCAACGGGCCCCGGGCGCGGCGGCACGCCACTCACCACGCCGTACCCCACCGGCGCCGTCGCGCCCGCGATCTCGTGCTGCACCTGGAGCTCCAGCGCTTCGGCCCGGCGCAGGATCTTCCGCAGGCCCTCGAGTCCCCGGATGCGCCTGGCGCGGAGCGGCAGGCGGCCCTTTCTGAGCAGCCGCAGGGCAAGACCGACATGCTTCAACGCCCTCAAGATCCCGGCGCGGCTGTAGTAGAGCGCCATCAGTCGGGACTCGTTGTTCCGCCCATAGCGCTTCACCACCGTGACGAACGACTCGGCGAGCGCGAAGACGGGATAGCGCGACGGCCGCAGGCCGCGCGCCATCGCCATCCGCTTCAGGGCGTAGATGATGTCGGTGATCTTGATGCCGACCGGGCAGCGTGCCGTGCAGGCGTAGCACGACGCGCACAGCCAGATGGTGCGGCTCCGCAGGATCGTGCCGATGTCTCCCGCGCGGAACCTCGCGATCAACTCCCGCGGCGAGATGTCCATCGCGTAGGACACCGGGCAGGAGCCGGTGCACGTACCGCATTGGAGGCAGCGGCTGATTCGCCGCCCGCCGGGGATCGACTCGACCTCCGCGAGAAACGCGCGGCGCAACTCGTGCTCCGCCGTGCTCATCCCGCGAACGTCGCCCACTACGTGAGCCGTCGTCACCTTTCCCTCCTGGAGCGCGGGCCCGGGGCCCGCCCCTACTGGCGCAGACGGACCTCGGGCCGCCAGGGGGCCTGAAGGTCGTCGAAGGCGTGCGGGTACTGGAGGATCACGGCGTACTCGGCCTCGAGCTCGGACTGGTGGCGCGCGTGGATCTCGGCGAGATACCGAAACATCGACTGGCCGGTCAGGTCGGTTGCAGCGTTCGCGGCGTCGAGATAGAACTCCCGAGCCTGCCGCTCCGCGTCGGCCGCGAAACGGAGTGCCGCGCGCAATCCCTCGCACCGGTCGGGGCCGGTCGGAGGACCGGGCGGCGGAACGAGCGACGGCGGAACGACCAGCGGCACGGCGGGAAAGAGCGCGTCGTAACGGTCGCGGAGCAACTGCTCCAGCTGGGCGGACTCCCGCGCCAGCAACAAGAACCGATCTGTGGCCAGCGGGTTGCTACAACCCGAGGCGAGGCTGCGGAATACTTGACCGGCGTCGATCTCCCGGCGTATGCCGACGCCGAGTGCTTCGAGCGAGGTGAGCTCGGACGTGATCACGGTACCGGCTCCTTTGCGGGTCGATGGCAGGCCCCCGCAACACCCAAACGGCTGCAACGCGCGTACCACCGGGTTTCGGTACCGGAGTCATCGTGTCAGTCGGGTCGGCGCTCGCGGCGCGGACCGTTCCCCGGCCCGAACTCCATATGGAACCGACTCTCCGGCGGCTCGTCCGCGCGATGCCGCGCGGTTTTTCGAACGATTTCCGGGGGCTTTCCCATGGCCGGCGAAAGCCCCGCAAGAACGCCCCAAAAGCACCGGATCGGTGGAGGTGGGAATGCCGGTGCCCCGAAAGGCGAGCACCGGCATCGGGTTGGCCTACGCGCGCTGCTTGAGCACCGGAAGCACCGGGGCCAACATGTCCTCGAGGGTGACGCCGTCCCGGAGCGCGATCTCGTATCGCACGCGGGTCGAGGGCACGGGGATCTTCACGAGTTTGGCGAGATCGATCGGCGTGCCGACCGCCACCGCTTCCACGCCGCCCGCGACCGCGCGGGAGATCGTCTCCTCGAGGTCCCGGATTTGGCGGTCGCCGTAGCCGAGGGCCGGCAGCGCCTCGCGGACGTGCGGATAGTGCGCCAGCGTTTCAGCGATCTCGCCCACCGCGAAGGGCCGCGGGCCCACCAGCTCGCTCGCGCCCGCCGCGCGCGCCGCCAGCACCGCCGCTCCGAAGGCCATCCCGCCGTGCGTGAGCGTGGGACCGTCGTCGATGGCGAGCACGCGGCGACCGGCTAGCACGCTGGGGTCGTCGGCGCGCACCGGGCAGTCGGCCACCACGATCCGCGCGCTCGGGTTGAGTCGCTGCACGGTGCTCCGCACCACGGTCACCGCTCCCGGCGGCGCGGTGTCGGCCTTGTTGATCACGACTACGTCCGCCAGGCGGACGTTGGTCTCGCCCGGATAGTACGACGCCTCGTGACCGGCGCGGTGCGGATCCACCACCGTGACGTAGAGGTCGGCCTCGAGGAACGAGGTGTCGTTGTTGCCGCCGTCCCAGACGATGACGTCGGCCTCGCGCTCCGCCGCCGCGAGGATCGCCGCGTAGTCCACGCCGGCGAAGACCACCGAGCCTGTGGCGATGTGCGGCTCGTACTCCTCGCGCTCCTCGACCGTCACGTGCTGCGCCACGAGGTCCGCCGCCGTCGCGAACCGCTGCACCCGCTCGGCGAGCAGATCGCCGTACGGCATCGGGTGACGGATCACGGCCACGTGAAGCCCGCGCGCCCGGAGCCACGGCACGATGGCGCGCGAAAGGGGGCTCTTCCCCGCTCCGGTGCGGGAGGCGCAGACGGCGATCACCGGCTTGGTGGACTCGAGGACGTGCTGCGCGCCGAGCATCACGAAGTCCGCGCCCGCCGACGTGGCCCGCGCCACCAGGTGCAGCACGTCCACGGCTGAGAGGTCCGAGTACGACAGCACGCACTTGTCCACGCCCAGGTGCCGAACCAGCTCCTCGAGGCGCGTTTCCGGATAGATGGGGATGCCCTCGGGATACCGCGGACCTGCCAGCTCCGCCGGGAACCGCCGCTCTTCGATGTGGGGGATTTGCTGCGCCGTGAACGCCACGACCTCGCTGTCGGGATCGTCGCGATACACCGTGAGAAAATTGAAGAAATCCCGGCCCGCAGCGCCAAGAATGAGGACGCGCTTCATAGGTCACCTCCACCGGGACGGACCCGCAACCTCCGTGCCCGCGGCGGAGGGGAAGGCGCCGTCAGGCAGGCTTCCCTAAGTCGTTTTCACTCTGTCACTTCCAGACGGCGGCGTCGCCCTCACGCCCAGTTCAGGACCAGCTTCCCGAAGTGCGCGTCCGCCTCCATGCGGCGATGGGCCTCGGCGGCCTCCGCCATCGGGAAGACGCGGTCCACGATCGGACGAAGCCGCTCCCCCGCCAACAGCGGCAGCACGTCCCGCGCGAAGTCCGCGGTGAGCGCGATCTTCTCGGCGAGCGGGCGCGCCCGGAGCGTGGTGCCGACGATAGACAGGCGCTTGCCGAGTATCACGCCGAGGTCCACCTCCGCGCTGCGGCCTGCGGTGAGGCCGATGAGGATCAGCCGCCCTCGCGGCGCGAGCGTCCCCAGCGTCTCGCTCCACAACGCGCCGCCGATCAGGTCGACGACCACGTCCACGCCCCGGCCCGCCGTGGCTCGCGCCACCGCGTCGCCGAAGCGCTCCCGCGACGTATCGACGGCCACGTCCAGGCCGAGCGGGAGAGCGTTCTTGAGCTTCGTGGCGCTCCGGCTCGTGCCGATCACCGTGGCGCCAAAGGCCTTGGCGATCTGGAGTGCCGCGGTGCCGACCCCGCTGCCCACCGCGTGGATCAGGACCACGTCGCCCGCCGCAAGATGAACCTGGCGGATCAGCGCGTCGTAGGCGGTGAGGAAGACTTCGGGGACCGCGCCGGCGGCGTCGTACGACCAGCCCCGCGGGATCGCCAGCGCCGTGTCCTCGTGCGTGACCACGTACTCGGCGTATGCGCCACCCGCCACCAGCCCCATCACGCGATCGTCCGCCTTCCACCGCGTGACGCCGGCGCCCAGCGCCGTGACCTCGCCGGCGTACTCGAGTCCCGGGATGTCCGCCGGCACGCCCGGCGGCGCCGGATACTTGCCCATCCGTTGAAGCACGTCGGCCCGGTTGACGCCCGCGGCGTGCACGCGCACCAGGATCTCGCCTTCGGCCGGCGCCGGCTGCTCGGCGTCGCGGAGCTCGAGCACCTCCGGCCCGCCGGCCTTCGCGATGAAGATGGCTCGCATCACCCTGTCCCCTGTACCCTGCCGGCCGCTGCAACACTGCAACGCTGCAACTCTGTCTGGCGACTCATTCGCCGTTCCACTTGAGGATTTCGCTCAACGGCTTGCGCGTGATGTCCGGCACTCTCGCCCCCTCAGCCGGATACCCGACCGGCATCACCAAATACGGCCTCTCGCTCGAGGGCCGCTTCAAGATCTCGCTGAGGAACCCCATCGGGCTCGGCGTGTGCGTCAGCGTCACCAGGCCCATGCAGTGCACCGCCGCGACGAACAACCCCGCGGCGATCCCGCAGCTCTCGCTCACGTAGTAGTGGTTGCGCCGGGAGCCGTCGGGCCGTACGCCATACCTTTGTTCGAACAGCACGACGACGTACGGGGCATCAGTCAGGTGCGGCTTGTGCTCGTCCGTGCCGAGCGGTGCGAGCGCCTCCAGCCAGTCCGGCGGCATGCGGCCCGAGTAGTTGATCCGCTCCTCTTCCTCGGCGGCTTCGCGGATCTTCCGCTTGATCTCTGGATCGTCCACGACGACGAACGTCCACGGCTGCTGGTGCGCGCCCGAGGGCGCCGTGCCCGCGGTCTGGATCGCCAGCTCGATCAGCTCACGCGCCACCGGCTCGGCCGAGAAGTGGCGTGTGGTGCGGCGGCGGTTCATTTCGTCGTAGAAGGCTCGGGCCCGGGCCAGCATCTCGTCCGGCGTCCGCCGCGCGTATTCCAGCGACACGAACCGCGGCTCCCCACTCACTCGCCACACCCCTTCCTCACCTCTCACTCATCACCTCTCACCTCATCACCTCCTCACCTCATCACCTATCACTCATCACCTATCGCGTCTTCTAGTCACCCGTCGTTCCCACCCCCCATACATGGGGTCGGGCAGCAGAAAGTAGCGGACGCCGAAGGCCGCGTCATTGCCGGCGTCCGGATCGGTCTCGCCCGCGGCCGGGAAATCGCCCACCTGGTCCCCGACGAAGCCGAGCACCGTCATCGGCTCCCTGTTCCACGCGCACTGTCCTGAACCCGACCGGACCTCGGCGCGGCGGGCCGCCTTGGTGTAAGCCGTGTCGGAGGTGGGCAGACACAGCAGGTCGCCGTCGCTCCACGCGCCGAGCTTGCCCAGGTTCGCGCGGATGTGGTCGCTGGTGGACGCCTGGTCGTTGCTGATCCACGCCACGCGGCCCCCGATCCTGCGAACTCCCGCGACGAACTCCACGACGCCCGGGACGGCATCCGCGTCCTCGCGCGCGCGCCACGCACCCCAGACGAGCGTGTCGTGCGGCACGCCGTAGGCCAGGCGCTCGAGCTGGTAAACGGCGTCGTCGAGGGCCGTCTGGGCCACGTCCAGGACCACGGCCCAGGCGCGGCCACGGGGCAGCGCGTCTCGCGCGGCGGTCACTTGCCGCAGTGCGACGCGGTAGACCTGGCGGGTCAGCGTCGCGTACTCCTCGCTGTCACGGACCCATTTCACTTCGAGCCCGCTGCGGGCGGCCGGCGTCTGCGCGGCTGCGGGCACGGCCAACGGCATCAGCGCGAACAGCGCGACCAAGCTCCATCTCATGGAACATCTCTCCGTTCAAAGGCGATTCGAGAGAACCGGCTGAATCCCCTCACCGAGACGCTCCGGCGACACCGCGTCGGGCGAGCGCCTCACTGAGAACGCGCCCGTCCACGCGCTCCAGCGGGCTCACGCCCAGGAGCCGGGCCAGCGTGGGGGCGAGATCGACGACGCTGACCCGCCCCGGGTAGCGCCCGGCGGTTACGCCGGGGCCTGCGATGACGAGCGGCACGTGCGTGTCGTCGTCGGTGGGCTGGCCGTGCCTGCCACCGCCCATCGGCGCGCCCCATTGGTAGTGCGGCCGCAGCGTGATCATCAGCTCGCCCAGCGCGTCGGCCGGGAGCAGGTTGCGCCACCGGCGTCCGATCGTGTCGCGCACCGTGTCCACCGCTGCCAGCGTCCGCCGGGTGTCCACGCGCACCACACCGGGGACGCGCAGCGCCGCCTCGCGCATCGCTTCCACGACCGAATCCACATTGACGCCTCGCTGCGCCAGCCCGGCTCGGTCCATCGCCACCAGCCCTACCTCGGCGTATCGGATCCACCGTCCCGGCCCCGCCCGCTCAACCAGTTCGCCCTGCACGCGCCGAGCGAGAGTGTCCACGCGGGCGAACCCGGTCGCCGTGTCGCCGTTGGCGCGCAGGAACTCCGGGGCGGCAGTGACGCCGTGATCCGCGGTGAGCGCAACGACGATCCGCCCCGGCCCGATCGCGCGGTCCAGGGAATCGAGGAACATGCCGAGCCAGCGATCGAGTCGCAGTATCTGGTCGTGCACCTCGCGCGAGCCCGGACCGTAGGAGTGCCCGATCTCGTCGGTGGCGGTGAGGCCCACGGCGAGTAGATCCGGCCCGGGTCCGCGCCCCAGGCCCAGCTCCCGGACGCCCACCAGCGCGAATGCCAGGGTGAGAGAGTCGAGCCAGGGCGAGTGGGCGAAGAAGTTCACCGCCCCTGCCGTATCGGCCGGCGAACGGTGCGGGAAGCTGAAGTTCCGGCCGCGGTTCTCGAACGGCATCGAATCCGGCTCGGGGTACGACGACGGCGGCAGGAGCAGATCCCACACGTAACGTGGCGCGCGCTCACTTACCGCAGCCTCGGCGTTGAAGCGCCGCACCCACTCGGGCAGGGTGTCGGCGTAATAGCGGCTGGTCGTGAACCGCGACCCGGCGATCCAGTAGACATGCTGGCGCGCGCGCCCGATCGGGAGGATCGCGCTCCGATCCTTGTAGGACATGGACAGCGCCCGCGCCGACGGGTACTGGTTCGCGATCCAATCGAATAGCGCCGTACCTCGGAACCGCCGGGGCGAAGCCCCGGGGCCGTTCGACTCCAGCAGCGGCGCCGTCGAGTCGGGCACGCCCTCGTCGTTCCGCACGATGCCGGTGGACCACGGGTTGCGCCCCGAGCCTACGGTCGCGTGGCCTGGTGCGGTTTCGGTGACCGCGTGGTCCTGGTAGGCCCCGGTGAAGACCGCGCCGTTCCGGAGCAACCGCTCCAGGCCGCCGGTGAACTGGGGCCGGAAGCGCACCAGGTAGTCCGGGCTCAACTGGTCCACCGTGATCAGCACCACCAGGCGAGGTACCGGCGGCGCCTGAGGCCGCGCGACCAGCGGTGCGTTGAACGGCAACCAGACCAGGGCAACGCGGACCAACCCTTCGACCATGCGCTCTCCGGCTGGTGACGAGAAGTGGCCCGCAATATCGTCAGGACCGGACGCTGGCGCGATGCCTCCGACGCGGTATATGATTGCGCCCCATGCAGACCGGCCGTTCCTGGTCCTTGCGGCGCATAGTGGATATCCGCTCTGGTGAGGTCACGCCGGTCCTCGCCATGGCGGCGCTGTACTTCTTCGTCATCGGCGCGGCGAGTCTCGTCAAACCGGTGCGGCAGGCTGCGTTCCTCGACGCCGCGGGCGCCAACGCCTACCCGTTCGTGCTGCTGGGCACCGCCGTGGTCGTGGCCCTGCTCATGGGCGGCTACGCCCGCCTCGCCGAGCAGGTGCGCGTCTCGCGGCTCCTCCTCGGCACCTACGTCTTCCTCGCGCTGAACCTCGTAGGGTTCTGGTGGCTTTTCCGGTCGCCGATCGCCCAGGCGACGTGCGTGCGCACGCCTGATAGCGCTTGCCCGCTGCTGTCGGCCCCGGTCCTGATCAGCGCGGCATTCTTCATCTGGGCCGCGATCTACTCGGTGCTCACGGTCTCGCAGTTCTGGCTGCTCGCCAACCTCGGCTACGACGCGCGGCAGGCCAAGCGCCTGTTCGGGTTCATCGGCGCCGGGGGCATCGTCGGCGGGATCGTCGGAAGCTGGGCGGCCAGCGTCCTCGCCAAGGTCCCGGGCATCGGTCGGGTCAACATCGTGCTGCTCTCCGCCGCCGCGCTCCTCCTCGCGGCCGCGCTCGCGGCCTGGATCCTGGCGCGAACGCCCGCCGCCTTGCCCGCCGAAGAGCGGAAGAAGAAAGGCGCGGCGGTCGTCCGGGCCGGCGCCGCGGCGCTGGTGCGGGAGTCGCCCCATCTGCGCGCGGTGGCCGCGATTCTCCTCGTCATCATCGTGGTCTCCGCGATCGCCGACCAACAGCTCAACAGCGCGGTCGAAGCCTACGTCCCGCAGGGCGACGCCCGCACCGCCTTCTTCGGGCAGTACTTCGCCGTGACGAACGTCATCTCGCTGTTCGTGCAGCTATTCGTGACCAGCTTCGTGCTCCGGCGTTTCGGCGTTGGCGTGGCGCTGCTCCTCCTCCCGATCGCGATGCTGGGCACGTCCGTCGCGCTCCTGGTGGCGCCGTCGCTCCTCGCCGCCGCGGTCGTCCGCGGCGCCGACCAGTCGCTGCGCTATTCGCTCGATCAGTCTACCCGCGAGCTGCTCTTCCTGCCGGTCCCCGCGGAGATCAAGGGCCGCGTCAAGCCGTTCATCGACGTCGCCGTGCAACGGTCTGGCAAGGGCCTTTCCGCGATCCTGATCCTGGTGCTGCTTACCTGGCTCAAGGTCCCGTTCCAGTACCTGAGCGTGGCGGCCATCTTCGTGATCGGCATCTGGTTGGCGTGCGTGTGGATCGTGAAGCGCGAGTACGTCGCCGCGATCAAGCGGATGATCAGCGTGCGCGACGTGCAGGTGGACGAGCTGGTGGTGCGGGCGCTCGACGCCGACAGCCGCCGCGAGCTGGCGACCGCCGCCGTCTCGGGCGACCCGGCCGCCCAGCGCTTCGCGCTGGAGCTGCTGCGCGTCGCGGGAGAAGCGCCCGAGGGCGAGACCGCTGCGAAGCTGCAGTACCCGTCCATTGTGGACGTCGAGTCCCGCGCCGAGCAGGTGCGCGCCGAGATCGCGCGCGGCGTCACGCCCGCCCAGGCGGAGGCGTATCTCGCGGACCCGCTGCCTCGGGTCAGGGCCGGTGCGGTGGCGGCGTTGAGCGGAAGCTCCGACGCCGGGATCCGGGCGCTGGCCGAGGACGCGCTCCGACGCATGGCGGAGGCCGATGGTCCACTGGCCGCGACGCTCCGTCGCGAGGCTGCACTCGTCGTCGCGAGCCTCCCCGCCTCGGATGCCACGACGGACGTGCTGCGGCGGCTCCTCTCGGACGATACGCCCGCGGTGCGGAAGGCGGCGTGCGTCGCGGCCGGCCGCCTCGGCAAGCGTGAGTTCGTTCCGCGGTTGCTCGCCGCGCTTCTGGAGCCCGAGCTGCGCGACGACGCTCGTGACGCTCTCCACGCGGTCGGCGGCCGCGCGGCCGGCAGCATCGGCGACACGCTCCGCGACGCGTCTGAGCCGCGCGAGATCAGGATCCAGGCGGCGCGCGTCCTCGCCGGAATCCCGGGGGCCCTCACCGCGGCCGTCCTGGTCGCGGCGCTCGATGACGCCGATGCCGAGATCCGATACCACGCGCTCAAGTCGCTCAACCGGCTCCGACGCGACCATCCGGACACGGTCGTGGACGCCGCCGCGGCCGAGCGCGCCCTGGAGCGCGAACTGGCAAGCCTGCGCACCGTCGCCGCGGCCAAGATCGATCTGGCTCCGCTCATCACCGGCGACGGACCCGGTCTCCTCGCCGTAGCCGTCGCCGAGCGTCGTGACGACGGGATCGAGCGGGTCGCGCGCGCTCTCGGACTCGTCTATCCGCTGAGCGACATGGTGCACGCATACCGCGCGGTCGCCTCCGGTGATGCGTCCGCTCGGACCAGCGGCCTCGAGCTGCTGGAGAACGTGCTCTCCGCGACCCACCGTCGCGTCGTTATCCCCGCGCTGGACGTGGACGCCCTGGCCTCGGTCGCACGCGAGGCACCGCCCTGGCGCGCCGACACCTGGCTGGTCACCTGTGCCGCGCACGCGGCCACCCGCACCCCGCACGGCGAGTCCGCTCCGCCGATCGGGCTCCCGACGTTGGAGGCAAAGATGATGTCGATCCTTGACCGGGCGGAGTTCCTGCGCAACGTCGAGTTCCTCTCGCTCGTGCGCACCGAGTACCTCGCCAAGATCGCGGCCGTGATGACCGAGCGCGCCGTCAACGCCGGTGACGAGGTCGTCGCGCAGGGCGCCACCGTGGACCAGGTGTACCTCGTGGCGAGCGGCAAGCTGGTCGCGCGGCGCGATGGTCAGGTGCTCTTCATGGCCGGCAGGGGCGACGCGGTCGGCGCGCTCTCCGTGCTCGACGGCAAGCCCAGCCCCTTCGCGGCGGTAGCCCTCGAGAAAGCCACCGTCCTTTCGGTGGGCTCGGAGGAGTTCAGCGACCTGATGCACGACAACAACGCCATCATGCTCGGCCTGCTGCGCTACCTCGCGGGGCAGGTGCGCGAGCTCTCGAGCATGGCGCGTCAGACCGGTAAGGCCGCGACGACCATCTCGTGACCCGTCCGCTCGCCGGCTTAGCGCTCGCCGCCGCGCTCGCGGCATCCGCCCCGCCGCTCCGGGCCCAGGACAGCGCGCTGGTCGTTCTGGAGACCCACGGCAACGGCCTTTCACTGGCCAAAGCGATCAGCCTCCCCTTCGAGATCGCGTTGTTCCCGGTTGATCTCCTCGGCCACGGCGTCAACCAGGGTCTCAAGTGGGTCGAGGACCGCCGGGTGATCGCCAAGGTGGCGGTGACGATGGCGCGCATCGCGCCGTTCTCCGTGCGCGTCGGCGGTCTCGGAGAGCACTCGGGCTTGGGACCGGGACTCGCCGTGGCCTTCGGGGACGACGGCGACAGGCGCTGGTCGGCGGGCGCCGCGGCCAACATCACGACACCGGGCTACCAGCTCCACACCGCCGTGCTGAGGTATCGCACCTCCCACGCGCTGGCGATGACCGCGTTCGCCGAATACAAGGTGGACACGCAGGACGAGTTCTACGGCACGGGCGCGACGTCCGCGGTGGGCGACCGATCCGACTACCGATACCGCCGGGCTTCGGCCGGCGTCGGCGTCGAGTGGCGTCCGGCGGCGCGCGTCATGGTCGAGGCGCGCGCGGAATCCCGCCGCGAGGAAACGGAGGGGTCGGCGCGCAACTCACTCATTCTCGACCTCGAGGACCGGTTCGTAGACCGGTTTCCCGCCGGGTTCCTCGCCACATACCCGTCATTCCGACCCGCCGTGCGAGTGGGGTGGGACGGGACGCGCCGCACGGCGCGCGGGCCGCTCGGTGCGTTGGGGATGCTCACTTACGGCTACAATCGTGGGGCCCGCAATACCGACCCGAGCTTCCACGAGGTGGACGTCGAGGCGCGGGGCTACGTCCCGCTCGGCGGCCTGCGGCGAACGCTGGCGCTGCGGGCCCGCGTGGAACTGCGGCGCGCCGATCGCGGCGCGATTCCCTTCTACCGACTGGCGGCCGTCGGCGGCAGCCGGGACCTGCGCGCCTTCCGCGCCAACCGGTTCCGCGACACCGACGGCGTCCTGGTCACGGCGGAGTACCGCTACCGCGTCTGGCAGGACGACCGCGCCGGCAAAGGGCTCGACATGGTGCTCTTCGCCGATGACGGCGCCGTAGTGTCGGACATCTTCTTGGGGCTCGGGGCGAGCGACTTCCACGGCGGATACGGCGCCGGCATCCGCCTCACGGCGCGGGACGTGCTGGGCCGGATCGAGGTGGCGCACGGGCGCGAGGGGACCCGCATCCAGGTGCGCGCGGGGCCGCTGTTCTGATGAGGCGTGGTCCGTTCGTCCTGGCGCTATGTCTTCTCGCCGCCGCCTGCTCGCGAGGCCCGCATCTGGTCCTGACCGCTCCGCCGCGAGCCTACGACGACACCACCCACATCCCAAGGCCGCCGTTCAAAACCTTCAGCGAATACGCCGACATGCTGGAGACCACGGTAGTCGAGCCCGCCGAGCGTTTCTTGAACCCGGCGCGGCGGGTTCGGCGCGCTGGCCACGCGCGCGAGGCGCGGAACTACGACGCCTGGGACGACGTGGTTAATTCGTCATGGTTCGAGCACCGCAACGGCCGCAGTCCGATGACGCCGGCCCAGGTCCGGCGCGGCCCCAACGAGGAGGCCGGTCCGTCCCCCACCGGGCCGCTGACGATCGTCGCGCCCAAGCGCACGGGCGTCACGCCCGGCTTGAGGGTCCTCGACACGAACGGCAACACGTATCTGCTCAAGTTCGATCCGGCGGACTCGCCGGAGTTGGCGAGCGCCGCCGAAGCGATCGCGACGAAGCTGGTGCATGCGGCAGGCTACAACGCTTCGCGCGCGTACATCTACAGCTTCGATCCCGCACGCCTCGTCGTCGGTCCCCGGGCGCGTATGCGCAACCCCGACGGCAGCGAACGCCCGATGACGATGGCCGACGTGAATGCGGTCCTCGCGCGCGCGGCACGCCTGAGCGACGGCCGCATCCGCGCACTCGCGAGCTGGTGGATCCCGGACGCCGTGGGGCCCTTCAACTGGGAGGGGAGGCGCGAGGACGACCCCAACGACCGCATCCCACACCAGCACCGTCGTGAGCTGCGTGGGTTCTACGTCTTCGCGGCGTGGATCAACCACGTGGACTCGCGCCGCGGGAACACCTTCGACCAGTTCGTCGGCGACTCCACCGGCGGCTACATACGGCACATCATGCAGGACGTCAGCTCGACCCTCGGCTCCGGGTCGGATCGCATCCAGACCCCGTACGACGGCGCCGAGACCACGCTCGACTACCCGCACATCGCGGCGCGGGCGCTGTCCCTCGGCCTCTATCGCGTGCCGTGGGAGCGGCTCGACACCGGGCGCGCCGACTCCGCGACCGGATACTTCTCCGTCCGCAACTTCGATCCCGGCGGCTGGATGCCGCTCCGCCCGAACGCGGCCTTCGAGGAGCGCACCGACCGCGACGGGTACTGGGGCGCGAAGATCGTGGCCTCGTTCAGCGATGAACAGCTGCGCGCCGCGGTGAGTGCCGGCGAGTACAGCAGGCCGGCGGCAGCCCAAGCGATCGTGCGCGCGCTGATCGAGCGTCGCGACGCGACGGTGCGCTACTGGTTCGTGCGGGTGACGCCGATCGAGCACCCGGTGGTGCGGTGCGACGGCGCGGATGTCTGGCTCACGTTCGAGGACTACGGAATCCGCCCTGCCGTGGCGGGCGCGGCGGAAACAGCCTACCGCGCCTATCTCGAGTACGCTTCCGCGGGCATCGGCGTCTCGACCTTGGCCCGGGCCGGCGAGACGCTCCGGTTCGCGGCGGGCCTGCCCCGCGGCGACTTCGCGCCGGACCGCGACCAGGACCGTATCGCCCGCATCACGGTTCGCGCCGAGCGGGACGGCCGGGCAGCCCCTGCGGCGACCGTCTATCTACTTTATGAGCCGGCGGTGCGTTGCTACCGGGTGGCCGGGCTGGCTCACTAGAGGGGTGAGGGCCTGCCACCGGGCGGCCCCAAGGTGCGGCATGGAGGTCGGCGGCGCTGGGGTAGTGACTAGCGGGATCCGCACCGCGGCTGCGAGGTTATCCTGGCGAGTCGGGGTGCTTGTGATCGCGTATTTCGCAGGCTAACTCGGCGCTGGGGCCGAGTTATGCCGCGTATCTCGCAGTGTAAGTCCGATTGACAAACACTGCGGGGATGGGCGCCCAATGCTTGTAAACACCCATACGTTAGGCTGCAACCGATGCTTGCTCGGTCAGCGATCTGTGCTCTCGCGGCGACACTCGCCCTGCTGTGCGACCCAGCCTCTGTGGCTGCGCAACGGCACGCCGCGTATCTCGTGCCGGTGCGCGACTCGACTCGTGCCGCCCAGCAAGTGTACCGGCCCACCTACTGGGCGGAGGGCGCGACGGTCGGGGCGGCGATCGTCGGCACCACTGGCGCGTGGATCGCATACGGGTTCCGGTGCGAGTTCTCCGAGATTCCGTCGGACTGTGCGGTGGGCCCGATTCTCGCGACCGGTGTGCTTGGGGCCCTGCTTGGCGGTACCGTAGGCGGTCTGATCGGCGGTGCCTTTCCAGCCGCGAAGACCCGTCCGCTTCAAGGGCACCCGGTCCGATCGACGGCGATCGGGACTGCCGCAGGCGCTCTCTGGAGCTTTGGGCTCTTCTGGCAGTTTTGCCTGAACGGCTGTCGTTCCGACGAGGTCGCGTTCGGACTTTCGACCGCCGCTGTCGGCGCGCTCGCCGGCCTGCTCGTGGGTCGCTAACCCTGGCAGCCGTTGCAGCCTAACTTGGTGAAGCTGCCGGTCTGCGCGCTGTACATTCAGCCGTATCCGCTGTCGCGGGCCGCGCGCGCGGCCCGCAGCTATGCACTAGTCGTTAGCATCGGCAGCACAGAACACGCTCCACCGGGAGGAGCTGCCGCCTAACAGTGGCTCATCTTTGATGTCGCCGTTGGCATTCGGAAGTGACGCGGCTGCCTAACGGGATGAAGCCGCCAGCGCGGCCCACCGGCGCGGCGCGGCGTTTGCTGTCGGCATGGCCTCGCCTCGCAGCTTACGCGCCGCCCGTTAGGCGCCCTTATGCGATGTAGGACATGCGCCCCACGCGTCCCTGCGCCGGATCGCCGGCAATTGCACAAGGAGGAGCAGTGGCTAAAGCGACACAGAACCTGATCATCGGAGTTGGTGGCCACGCCGTAGCAATCGACCACGCGACAGGAGCCGAGCTTTGGCGGACCAAGCTGAAGTCGAACAGCTACGTCACCACGGTCTGGTCGTCCGCCGGGCGCGTCTATGCCGGGGCGGCGGGAGAGCTCTTCTGCCTCGACGCTCATACCGGCGCAGTCCTGTGGCACAATCGCTTGAAGGGTCTAGGGACGGGTATCGTTGCCTTCAGCACCAGCAGCGACATCGTGTCCGGCGCCGCGGCGGCGGCGGCAGTTGCCGCTACCGGTTGACGCGCGCCGTCGCGCCCGTCAGACCGGCAGGGCGCCTAACCAGCGCTGAGCCCGTGTGAAAACTCGCACCGGTGATGGCCTCTGAGAATTCCGACGCTCACATCTCGCTCAGGAGCCAGGATCTCGACCCAGTCAGAAGTCGGAAGACCCTCTCGTTATGCACATCCGAGAGTTGTCACACCGGCTCCGCGTGAAGCTGACGAGCCGCGGCCCGCCGTCAACGCGGTGGCTCGAGTGCTCGGCGGCCGCGCCGCAGCTATGCGCGAGTCGTTAGCCGCCACAGGGTCCCAACTGGCGCATACGGGCGGCATCGGGGTAGAATGCACCTATGACCAAGGCCCTGCAGAAGGTTCTCGACGTTGTCTCGCGCCTGCCGGATCAGGACCAGGACGCGCTGGCCGCGGCAAGTTGCTGACGCGCAGCGGACCCTTGTCGGGTTGTTGAGCGCCGCGGACTTGGAGCGGGCAATCACGTACGACAACCCACCCGGAGTTCGTTGGAGGTATTCGCTTGGGCAGGTGATGCAGCACGTCGTCAATCACTCTACCTACCATCGTGGCCAAACCACCAGCTTGCTGCGCCCGCCAGGCTTCCCAGCGGTGCCGACGGATTTCCTGGTCTATTTTGACGAGGTGACCGCCGCGGCCCGCGTGGTGGACGCTACGCACTAGACATGCGCCTCTCCGAACATCAGACGCACTCGGGCCGGTTCCTCTTCAGGTGGAGGAGCTACCTGCCGCTCGCGCTCCTGCCGGTCTTCGCCCTCAGCCTCGCCGACTACCGCTATCCGCTCGGCTCGCCCAAGCTGGGACTGGCGTGGGAGATCGTCTGCCTCGCGGTCGCTCTGGTGGGACTCGCGATCCGCGTGGCCGTAGTGGGGACCGTCCCGGCGGGGACTTCCGGCCGCAACATGAGCGCGCAGCAGGCGGAGGCGCTCAACACGACCGGCATCTACTCCGTCGTGCGCCATCCCCTCTACCTGGCCAACTACCTGATCTTCCTCGGCCTCGCCCTCCTGCCGTTCACCTGGTATCTCCCGGTCATCGTCACGCTCTCCACGGCCCTCTACTACGAGCGGATCATCCTCGTGGAGGAGGAGTTCCTCGACCAGCGCTACGGCGAGGCGTTCCGTTCGTGGGCCGCCCGCACGCCCGCGGTCATCCCGCGGTCGAAGGGCTGGGTCACCTCGTCGCTGCCCTTCTCGTGGCGCATCGCGCTCAAGGGAGAGATATACGCCGCGTTCGCGATCGTGGCGGGAGTCTTCGCGATCGACTTGGTCGAGCGTTCCCTGGTCGAGCGCGAGCTCCGAATGGACCCCGTCTGGACGGCACTATTCGCCGCGGGAGCGGTGGCCTTCTACGTGGTGCGGGGGCTCAAGAAGAAGACGTCGCTGCTGACCGTGGAGGGGAGGCCATGAGCCGGCGACGCGGGCACGACGCTCGGCGAAGCGACGGACTACCTGGCCGAGGCCGCGTAGCCAGCGAGGGCGCGGCTCACCCGTCGGCCTCGCGCTGCACCGACGCGGCCCGCACGCCGAGCGCTCGCCCCACGGTCTCAGCTCTTCCCGCATCCAGGCCCGCCCGCCGCGCGATCGCGATCGTGGCGCGGCCCAGCGCCTCGTAGAGTGCCGCGACCTCCGGAGGCACGGCGCGAAGATGCTTGCGGACGGTCTCGACGTCCCCCCGCGCGATAGGCCCTGTCAGCGCCGCCTCCGGCCCCAGCCGCCCGACGTTGTCCACCGTCGCCCGCGCGATGGGTAGCAGGGCCGCGCGCGCGGTCTCAGGCGTCATTCCCGCTTCCTCCAGCAGATCCTGGGCGGTCGAAAGGCAGGTGAGCAGGTAGTTCGACGCGAAGACCGCTCCCGCGTGATACGCCGCTTTTGATTCCGGCGCGATGAAGGCGGGCATCCCGCCCAGGCGGCGCGTGAGTGCGTCAGCCGCTGCTACGGCCTCGAGGTCACCCTCGAGCGCGAAGCACGCGCCCTTGAAGTGCGCCGAGGCGCGGCCGGGCTCTTCGCCCACCGTCATCAACGGATGCATGGAGCCCAGCGCCGCGCCCTCCGCGGCCAGCGGCTCGAGGACGTCGTGCGTGAGGGCGCCGGACAGGTGTAGCGCCACCTGCCCGTGCGCCAGCCCGCCGGCCTCCAGCAGCTCCGCCACGAGCGGGCGGAGCGCATCGTCCCGCACCGCGAGGATCACGACCCCCGCTTGGCGAAGCCAGGGCGGCGCTCCTCCGGCGGTGAGCTTGAGGCCGCGGGGCGCCGCCTTCGCGCGCCGCCCGTGCACGCCGAGGACCCGCACTCCCGCGCGCTTGAGCGCCAGCGCGAGCCCCAGCCCCGCCCTGCCGGGTCCGATGATTCCCACCGATGGAACGGCCGCCCCGCCCTTCTTCCTCACAGTAGATTCTCTATCACCAGGTCCGTCCCTATCGCCGCCAGCAGCACTCCGAAAACCCGCCGCAGCGTCATCACCGGCAGGCGGCGGTTGAGCCACACGCCGAGCGGCGCGGCGATCACCGCGCCCACGGCCAGCGGCAGTCCGTGAAGCAGGTCCACATGGCCGACCACCCACCCGAACGGCACCGCTGGCGTGGGGGTGAAGAGATAGCTCGCCGTGCCGCCGAACGCCGTGACCACGATGACCGCGAGAGAGGTGGGCGCGAGCACCTCGAATGGAAGGTGGAGGACGTAGTACAGCCCCATCGTCGCCGGGACCCCACCCCCGATGCCGAGCGCCGCCGAGAGCGCCCCGACCGGGACGCCGAGGAGCGCGGCGCCGATGGTGGGCGCGCGGCCCGTCGCCGGTGCGCCCTTCCGGTGGTCCCGGCGGAGAACCAAGTCGGTCGCCACGGCGAGGAGGAAGAGGCCGAAGCCCACGCGGAGCATGGGGTGCGGCACGCGGGTCGCGAACGGCGCGGTGGCCGCCGCCGCGACGGCCGAGACGACGGCGAGCGGGAGCGAGGCGCGCCACTTCACGACCTTGAGGCCGCGATACCCGTAGAGCCCGCGGATCGCCGTGGGCACGATGACCGCCAGGCTGGTCGCGTGGGCCAGCACCGTGGCGTCGCCCGCGGGGACGTGCAGGCGTCCATAAAGCACGTAGAGGAACGGCACCATGAGCACCCCTCCTCCAATGCCGGTCAGCCCCGAAACGAAGCCGACCAGAGCGCCGACCGCCAGCGCGGCGGCGACGACCGGCACTAGGGGCGCGGCGCCGGAGCCGGCGTCCCGGGTCGGCCGGCGATCGTGAACAGCTCGGTCGGGGTGCGAGCGCGACCAGCGAGCCTCGTCGCCTCGGCGAGCACCGGGTCCTCGGTCGCGAGGCGGCGGATCTCACCCGCCCGGCCGAAAGCGAACCGCGCCACCTGCGAGCCGATCTGCCGGTCGATGAAGCCCCCGGTCGCCGCGAGCGCGCCATCGTCCAGGCGCACGCCCCGCCGCGCCAGAATGCCCAGGAACTGCTGCCTCATCTCGGGCGTCACGCGGAAGGTCGGGCTCGTGACCGAGTGCCGCGCGCGGGCGTCGAGCGCGAAGGCCGCGAGCGCGTCGGTGTACTTCGCCACGTCGGAGCCGAGCGCCTGCTGGAGCCGCCGCCCGACCGCCGCCTGCTCGCTGTCCGCCCGCACGATCACGTCCGGCGCGATCCCGCCGCCGCCGCCGATCACGCGGCCGCGGTCGGTGCGGTACGTCTCCACGCGCGTGGTGTCCCTCCGCGCCGTGGTGTCCCTCCCTGCCGTCGTGTCCCTCCGTGCCGTGGTGTCTATCCGCACCGTTGAGTCGCGCACCGCCGTCTCGTCGTCCGGATCGCGCTCCTCGTCGGCGGGTCCGGGGCGCTGGATGCTCCGACCGCTGGGCGTATACCAGCGACCCGTCGTGATCTTGAGCGACGCGTCGTTCGAGAGGGTGAAGACCGACTGCACCAGCCCCTTGCCGAACGTCGTCGTGCCGACGAGCAGCGCGCGATCGTGGTCCTGGAGAGCGCCGGCCACGATCTCGGACGCGGACGCCGAGGCGCCGTTCACGAGCACGACCAGCGGCAGCTCCGGATAGCGCTGGGGCCGGCGGTCGGTGAAGCGGCGGGTGGCCCCGGGCGCGCGGCCGCGCGTCGCGACGATCTCCTGCCCCGGATTCAGGAACACCTCGGAGACCGCGATGCCCTCGTCGAGCAGGCCGCCGGGGTTGTACCGGAGGTCGAGCACCAGCGACCGCATTCCGGCCCCGCGCAGCGAGTCGATCGCCGCCCCGAGCTCCGCCGCCGTCGCCTGGCTGAAGGTGCTCACCTCGATGTAGCCGACGCCGCCGTCCAGCAGCATCGAGAGCCGTACCGAGCGCGCGTGGATCTGCGCGCGGGTGAGCGTGTAGGTGATGAGGTCGGTGACGCCGGGACGCTCGATCTTGATGGTCACCTGCGTCCCCACCGGCCCGCGCAGCGTGCGCACGGCCTCGTCCTGGTTCAGGCGGGCCGTGCTCTGCCCGTTCACCTCGACGATGCGATCGCCGGTCGTGATGCCGGCCCGCTCGGCCGGCGTCTCCGGCAGCGGCGCCACTACGACGATCGCCCCGTCCCGCACCTCGATCTGGATGCCGAGACCGCCGTAGTTGCCCGTGGTCTGCTCGGACAGGCTCCGCATATCGCGCCGGTCGAGGAAAACGGTGTATGGGTCACGCAGCTCGCGCAACATCCCGTCGATCGCCATCCGGTAGAGCTGCCGCTCGTCCAGGGAATCCACGTAGTAATCGGAGACATGCGACAGCACGTCGTCGAAGAGCCGCGCGCTCTGATACACGGTTTCGTCGCGGCGGGTGCCCTGCTGCATGAACCAGCCGCCCGAGAGGAATGCGGCGACCGCGACGGCGGTGGTGACGATGACACGCTTGCGTGACATGGACCCTTCCTGGCGGGACTGCGGGATGTTACCCCGCGACCCGGGAAAACGTTTGCGGAAACCGGCCGGCGAGCGCGTCCCACAGCTCATCGTGGACGGCGCCGAAGGGCCGGTCGGCCGATAGATGAAGGATGTTCGGGGCGGCGGCGTTGCGAAAGGCCTCCGCCACCCTGCGATGGAACCCGGTGTCGGCCCGCTCGATCTTGTCGGGCGCCTTGCCCTCGGCCGCCTGCCTTGCCTGCCCCGCCTCTACCGGGATGTCCAACACGACGTACAGATCTGGCTGAAGTCCCCCCGTGGCAAGAGCGATGGCCCCTTCGACCCTGGCCAGGTCCAGCCCGCGCCCGGCGGCCTGGTAGCACCGCGTGGACAGCTCGAACCGGTCGGCCAGCACCACCTGCCCGCTCTCCAGCGCCGGACGGATCACCCGCTGCACCAGGTCGGCGCGGGCAGTGAGGAAGAGGAACAGCTCCGACGCCGCGGAAAGGTCGTGCGGGGCGTGCAGGATTAGCTGCCGCGCCGCTTCGGCGACGGGCGTCCCTCCCGGCTCGCGCACCACCACAGGCTCCCGCCCAAGCCCGCGAAGCCGCTCAGCAAGCCTCATTAGTTGGGACGTCTTCCCGGCGCCCTCGATGCCCTCGAGGGCCACGAAGATGCCGCTGCTCGCGCTGCCACTACCCAAGGGAGATGATCCTGCTGTCAACACCCTTCCTCATCCCTTCGAGTATCTGCTCGTTGACCTTGTACATCAGCTTGTCGAAGTTCGCCTGGGCAGCCACCACGCCCTGATACAGCGGATGCCCCTGCACCCCGCTGATCACCTGGTCCAGCTCCGTCTGCTGCTCCGGCTTGGGCGCCTCGCCGCGGTCGGCCTGATCCGCCAGGGCCAACTGCAACCCGCGCAGCTTGTCCAGTGCGATGCGCAGCTCGGCCTCACCCATCATGCGCTCGTTGGCGCGCTTCAGCCCCTGGTACTCGTCGCTCTGGCCGAGCAGTCGGCCCAGCTCCAGCGCCCGCTCAACGATCATCGGAATGTCCCGGTTGGCGGCCCTGCACGTAGCGCGGGCGCCCGAAAAGGTCCGTTCCGACCTCGACGCATTCGAAGCCGGCCATGCTTGCCACATCCGCCGTGTCGGTCGCGCGACGGGAATCCACTTCGAGCGCGAGCAATCCGCCCGGCAGGAGCGCGTCCCTGGCCTGAGCGATCAGCTCGCGCATCAATCCCATGCCGTCCGGCCCGCCGTGGAGCGCGAGCATCGGCTCGTACTCGCGTACCGAGGGATCAAGCCCCTCCCATTCATCCGTGGCGACATAGGGCGGGTTGCTCACCACGACGTCCACCGGCTCGCCGAACAACGGCTCGAGCAGGTGGCCTCGGCGGAAGCTGATGCGCTCCTTCGCGCCCAGGGCCGCGGCGTTCTCGATGGCGAGGCTGAGCGCCTCGTTCGACTGGTCGATGGCGATGATGCCCGACACCGGCGCCTCCAGCGCTAGCGCGATGGCGATGGCGCCGGAGCCGGTCCCGACGTCGGCGACGAGGGGCGGTACGGCGTTACGGCGGTGCGGCGGTGCGACGGCGCCGGGCGAAGCACGCTCCACCCATCGAACCACCAGCTCCACCAGCCCCTCCGTCTCCGGCCGCGGGATCAGTACCCGCCGGTCTACCCTCAGCCAGTGACCACGGAAGTTGGCGCGGCCGGCGGCATATGCCTGGGGCCAACCCTCAGCCCTTCGCGCCGCCGCTTCCCTGAACCGCGTCCGCACCGACGGCGCGACCGGCCGCTCGCGGTCGAGCCACGCCGCGCTGGTCGCCCCGCAGACGACGGCGGCGTACAGCTCCTCCGCTTCGCGCCGCGGATCGGCAACGCCGGCGGCCTGGAGCACGGCGCAGGCGTCGTCGAAGGCGTCACCCATCGAGCTCTTCCTGCCGCTGCGCCTTCAGCGCCAGCACGACTTCCGTCAACTCACCGTCCAGCACTCCCTGGAGGTTGTGCACCGACAGCCCGATCCGATGATCGGTCACCCGGCTCTGCGGGAAGTTGTAGGTGCGGATCTTGGCCGACCGGTCACCGGTGCCCACCATGGCGCGCCGCTCGCGCGACCGCGCCGCCTCCTGGTCCGAGATCATCTTGTCGAGCAGGCGCGACCGCAGGACCTCCATAGCCTTGACCTTGTTCTGGAGCTGGGACTTCTGGTCCTGGCACTGCACCACGAGCCCGGTAGGCAGATGCGTGATGCGGACTGCGCTGTCCGTCGTGTTGACGCTCTGCCCTCCCGGACCGCCCGAGCGGAAAACGTCGATGCGCAGGTCCTTGTCCTCGATCTTGACGTCGATCTCCTCGGCTTCCGGAAGGACGGCGACCGTGGCGGCCGAGGTGTGGATCCGCCCCGCGGACTCGGTGGCCGGCACCCGCTGGACCCGATGCACGCCCGATTCACTGCGCAGGTCGCCGAAGGCGTTGGACCCCCGGACGGCGAAGATCGCTTCCTTTATCCCCCCCACGTTGCCCTGCGACAGCGAGATG
Source organism: Gemmatimonadales bacterium (assembly GCA_030697825.1). Classification (NCBI taxonomy): domain Bacteria; kingdom Pseudomonadati; phylum Gemmatimonadota; class Gemmatimonadia; order Gemmatimonadales; species Gemmatimonadales bacterium. The sequence goes on from JAUYOW010000329.1 coordinate 40,808, forward strand.
ATCTCGACCTGGTGGCCCCGCCGCTCGGCGTACCGGGTGTACATGCGGAAGAGGTCGGAGGCGAAGAGCGACGCTTCGTCTCCCCCGGTTCCAGCGCGTATCTCCACGATGGCATCGCGGTCGTCGAGAGGGTCGCGTAGGGTGAGCAGGTCGGTCAGCTCGGCCTCGAGCTTGGTCACCTGCGGCTCGAGCGCAGCCACCTCCTGGCGCGCCAGCGCCCCCATCTCGGGGTCGCCGGAATCGGCCAGCTCTCGGGCGGCGGACAGCTCTTCCTGGAGCTTCATGAAAAACCGCCCCGAGCGCACTATGGGCTCGAAGCGGGCGTTCTCACGTCCCAGTGATTTGAGCTTGGAGGAATCCCGCGCCGTGGCAGGGTCCGCCAGCTCGGCGGCGACCTGCTCGGCGCGAGCTAGCGCGGCCGCGAGGCGGCCGCGCAAATCAGCTTTCGGCCGAGCTCCGGTACTTAGCACGGAACCGCTCGACGCGGCCCGCGGTGTCCACCAGCCTCTGCTTGCCCGTGAAGAAGGGGTGGCACTTGGCGCAGATCTCGAGGTGAATCGACTTGGCAGTCGAGCGCGTCTTCCAGGAGTTCCCGCAGGCGCACACCACGGTCACGGTATGATAGTCGGGATGAATGGCTGCTTTCACGAACTCCGTCTCCACCCGCTGAAGGTCGGTCGAACCGGCCGCAAATATAACCGGGACCGCGACTTGGCGACAAGGTGAGTCGGGTCCGGCCATTTGACACCCGCCGAACCGAACGGTAAACTTCGCGCAAACACGTACTTAGCCCCTCTCGCGCCGGAACAGCATGTCAGCGACCGACGTCTTGCAACGGGTTCCGCTATTCACCGACCTCAACGAGGCTGAGCTGGCTCGCTTCGCCGAGGTGACGCGGGAGCGGGAGTACCCCAAGAACAGCGTTATCCTCTTCGAGGATGACCCCGGCGACGCGCTGTACATCGTCTCCACCGGCCAGGTAAAAGTCGTGCTCATCGGCGAGGACGGACGGGAGGTCATCCTCTCCGTCCTGAGCGACGGCGATTTCTTCGGGGAAATGGCCATCATCGACGACGAGCCCCGCAGCGCGCACGTCATCGCCATGAAGGACTCCCACCTGCTCGTGCTCCGTCGCGAGGCTTTCCAGGCCCAGCTCGAGCAAAATCCCAAGATCGCGCTGAAACTGCTCCGGGTGCTGGTCCAGCGGCTCCGCCGTGCCGACGAGAAGATCGGCGGCCTGGTGCTGCTGGACGTGAACGGCCGCGTGGCGCAGCTTCTCCTCGACCTGGCGGAGGAGAGTGGCGGGCCCAAGATCACCCGACGCCTCACCCACCACACGATCGCACAGATGATCGGCAGCTCTCGCGAGACGGTCTCGCGCGCGATGCGGGAGTTGGTGGAGCGCGGCTTCATCGAGGTGAGCCGGCGCGAGATCACGATCAGGCAGCGCGATTCCCTGCACTCCCTGGCCGGCTCGAAAGCGTGAGGAGCGTCACGACGTGCGAGTGACCCGTTTCCTAGTCCCAGAAGCCCCCTTTCGGGTAGCTTTCGGCGTGCGCGTGGCGTCGACCCGGAGATGAGCGCTTCTGTCACCTTCTGGGGCACGCGCGGAACGGTGCCTACCCCCGGCGCGCAGACGGCGCGACTGGGCGGCAACACCGCGTGCGTCGAGGTGCAGGACGGGGACGGTAACCTCGTCATCCTGGATGCCGGCACGGGCATCCGGGGTCTCGGCAAGCAGCTGCTGAGCCGGATCGGGACCAACGGGGTGCGGGCCGACATCATCCTGTCGCACGCGCACTGGGACCACATCCAGGGGCTCCCCTATTTCGCCCCGCTGTTCCTCAAGGGGAACGTGCTCCGGGTGTGGGGACCCAAGCAGGGCGACGTGGCGATGGAGACGATCCTGCGGCAGCTGATGCAGCCGGTCGTCTTCCCGGTGCCGCTCGACGCGCTGGCAGCTACGCTCGAGGTGCAGCACGTGGGCGCCGACCCGATCATCACGGCCGGCTGCACCATCACCTCGATGCGCGTACGCCACCCCGCGGTGACTCTGGGGTACAAGCTTGCGATGCCAGGCGGCCGCACGGTGGTGTACGTGACGGACGACGAGCTTGGCCCCGCGGGCGAGTACGACGTCGGATCGAACTGGCGGAAGCGGTTCGTGGACTTCATAGGCGGGGCGGACCTGCTGATCCACGACGCGATGTACACGCCGGAGGAGTACGACGCCCACGCCGGCTGGGGGCACTCGACCTTCGTCGAGGCGGTGGACTTGGCGCATGAGGCCGGCGTGAAGCGGCTGGCGCTCTTCCACCACGAGCCCGAGCACAGCGACGACGCGATGGACGTGATCGTGTCGCGGGCGCGGGAAGTAGCCGGGAAGCAACGCGGAGCGCTGGAGGTATGCGCTGCCGCCGAAGGATTGACGATCGAGCTGTAGCGCGCCGGCGCGTTGGCGCGTCAATAGGTCTCTCACCGGAGGTCGCACGTATGAAGCGGTTGGCAGCGGGAACCTCAGCCTTGGCGCTGGCCGCGCTGTTCGTGGCGATGCCGGCCCGGGCGCAGCAGCGGCCTCCGGCACCGGCCGCCGGCCAGCAGGACGCGCGGCCGGGGATGGCCGTGCTCGATTTCGACATCGGCGCGACTATCGGCCAGGACCCGGACGACTACCAGGCCCTCAGGCGCGGACTCGCTTCGATGACCATCGGCGAGATCGCGGTGAACCCCGCGGTCCGCGTGGTCGAGCGCGCTCAGCTCCAGCAGATCCTCCAGGAGCAGAACCTGGGGCGCGAGGGGCGGGTCGAAGCTAACACGATCGTCCAGATCGGCCGGCTGATCGGCGCCAGGTACATGGTCACCGGCACGCTGTACGACGTGCGCGGATCGTTCCGCATCGACGCGCGGCTCTTCGACGCGGAGACGGGTCAGATCCTGCGCACCCAGCGGGTCACGGGCCGGCTCGACAACGTCTTCGAGCTGGTCTCGCAACTCGCGACGCAGCTCATGCGAGACGCCAACCTCCCGCCCCTGGAGCGGCGGGTGCAGGAGGAGCGCCAGCGCCAGGGCAATCCGCCCACCCAGGCGGTGATGGCCTACTCGCGCGGGGTGCTCTACGCCGACCGCGGCGACACGAACCGGGCGGTGGAGCAGTACCGGGCGGCGCTCACGGCGTTCCCCAACTACACCCAAGCCCGCACTGATTGCAACCGCTTGCAGCAGGGCGCCTGTGCGTGATATGCTGAGGCCGTGACGGCGGTCGTCGCGGCAATCGGACAATCGGGAGCGCGCCGGCTTTCCGTTCTCGGAGGGCTGGCGCGCTTCGCATTGAGGGCCATGTCGGCCGCGGCCCGGCTCAGCCGGGCCGGCCGCTGGGTCACGCTACGCGTGCTCGTCAACCAGATCCGCTTCACCGGCATCCAGGCCATCGGCCTGGTCGCACTCCTCTCGGCGATCCTCTCGTTCCTGGTCATCGCGCAAACCAGCAGCCAGCTGGGGGCGGTCGCGCCCAACTTCATCGGCACCATCATGGTCGTGGCGGTGATCCGGGAGCTGGGCCCGCTCCTGACAGCGCTCATCGTCGTGAGCCGCTCGGGGACCGCGATCGCGGCCGAGATGGCGACCAACCGGGTATTGGGAGAGGTCACCGCTCTCGAGGCGATGGGGATCGACCCGTACATCTACCTGGTGCTACCCCGCATGCTCGGCGCGATCGTGTCGGTCGCATGCCTGATGATCGTGTTCGACGGGGTGGCGCTCGTTTCGGGCTACATCGGCGCCAGCTTCGGCTCGGGCGGCATGCGGATCAGCCGCTACGCCGACATCGTGTTGAGCACCCTGTCGGCCAAGGACGTCTGGCTGACCGTCGCCAAGGGGATCACGTTTGGGGCCGCGGTGGCGCTCTTCTGCAGCTACCACGGCCTCGCGGTAAAGGCGGGCCCGACCGAGATCCCGCAGGCCGTGACGCGTGGAGTCGTGGGGACGATCGTGGCGATCTTCATCATGTCCGCGGCGTTCGTAGCCATCGCGGCATGAGCCCGGAGCGCCGCTCGTTCCTAGCCCAGGCATACAGGTTCGGCGTGGAGACGGCGGCGGCGCTCGTCTTCAAGGACATTGACCTTCGCGACCGGCCCGACCACCCCGACCACCGGTTCGACGTGACGGTCGAGGCGGGGGAGGTCGTGGCGGTGGTGGGCGACGAGGACAGCGGCGTGGGCGACCTGGGGAGCTACGCGCTGGGCCTTCGGCGACCGCCCAGCGGCCAGACGATCGTGTTCGGCGCGCCGATAGCCGACCTTCCCTACTACGATCTGCTCGTCTTCCGGCGGAGGCTGGGCTACCTTCAACTCGGCGACGGTCTCTTGCAGAATCTCACTCTGCACGACAACGTGGCGCTACCGCTGCGCTTCGCGTCAGACCATCGGCTGGCCGAGGTGGATGGTCGCGTGACGCAGCTGATGGACGACCTCCACCTCAGGGCGGTGGCCGGACTCCGCCCCGCGCAGGCGAACGAGGAAGACCGGCGCCGCACCGCCGTCGCTCGCGCCATCTCGCTCGATCCGGACCTGGTGGTGCTCGAAGCGCCGTTCGACGGGCTCACCGGCCGGGCCGCCGTGGACCTGATCGAACACGCGAGCCGCCGCGATGATGGCTCGCGCCGCACCGTATTCCTCACGGCGCAGGACCTGGTGCCGGCGATCCGGCGGCTGCTGACGCGCGTCGTGAAGGTCGTGGATGGCGAGGCCGTGGACGAGACGCCGTGACCCGAACCCGAACCCCAGACTCGTGAACGTTCAGCGCAGCGACCTTTACGTCGGCATGTTCCTCATTGGCACCGTCGCCCTCGTGGTGGCGGCTCTCGTCGCCACCAGCGGCTGGGGGATCAAGCGCTACGACGTGTACGTGCGCACCGACGATGCCAAGGACATCGCGGTCGACACCAAGATCTTCATGCAGGGCCTGGAAGTCGGTCGCGTGGCCGCGATATCACCACGGCCGGCGGCGGGCTCGGCGGGCCGGCTCGAATTCGTCCTCAAGCTCTCGCTGCTCGACGCATTCGCCGACGGCACCCCCCTGCGCCTCCCCCGCGGCACCGATGCGGAGGTCGAAAGCGGCCTCCTGGGCGGCTCCACCCTGCTGCTGGTGATCCACTCCGACAGCGGCGGAACGCTGGGCCCCGGTGACACTATCGACATGCACCGCAGTCCCGCGGCCATGGAGGCCTTCGGCGCGCTGGCCAACGACCTCAAGGGCACCATCCAGGCGGCGCTGGTCGCCGCCACCGGCACCTTGGACGCGACCCGCCGCCTCGCCGACAGCCTCGCCGCCGCCTCAGGGACCGCACGCCACTTCCTAATGGGCGTCGAGCCCGAAACGCACAAGCTCATGGGCGGCGTGGCGGCGAACCTCGACCGGCTCCGGCTCATCATGGACAGCAGCAACGTCAGGACGGGCGTTACTTTCCGCCAGGTGGACTCGACGATCGTGCAGTCTCGGCGGCTCCTTATCAGCGTTGATTCGCTCACCCGCCTCTTCATCGCGATGGGAGGGGAGAACCGGCCGGAGATCGCCGCCATCATCGCGAACCTCCGGCAGCTCACGCAGCAGCTACAGTTCGTACTCGAGCAGGTGGGCCGGCGCCCCATGCGGCTCATCACCGGCGTCAAGATGCCCGACTCGCTCGCCGCGTGGCGGCGCGACTCCGCGCGCGCCGCGACCCCGCCGGTCCGGCCCGACACGACACGCCCCACCCCCGCCGCGCGCGATACCACCCCGCGCCCCAGGGACCAGCGATGAAGTTCGTCCTGCTCCACGGGCCGACCTGGGACCCGGGCGAGGCGCGGGCCGCGCTCGACGCCGAGCAGATAGAGCGCAAGGCGATCAACGCCCTCGGCCCCGGCACCATCGACGAGCGGCCTACGGTCCTGCTGCTCGACGAGCCGCTGCGGCGGATCCTGGGCCTGGGGGGAGTGCGGAGCGCCGCGAACGCGGGTGCGAGCGTGGTCGGCCTCGGCGCCCCCGGCGAGGCCGACATGCCCGCCGACCTGCCCGGCGCGGACTTGGTCTCCGCCTTCCTCACGCACCCCGCCGGACCGCGCCAGCTCTTGACGGCGCTGAGGGCGGCGTACCGCGAGGCGGCCATGCGGATCGACGCGCACCGTGCCCGAGCGGAAATAGCGGCGCGCTCGAAGGAGATCACCGACCTCACCCGCATCGGCGTCGCGCTCAGCACCGAGCGCAACTACGACGTCCTTCTGGACCTGATCCTCACCCAGGCGCGACAAATCACCCAGTCCGACGGCGGCTCGCTCTACCTCGTCGAGGGGCGCGACACTCCCGCCCCGCAACTCCGGTTCAAGCTGACGCAAGGCGATACCCTTCAGAACGCGGGCTTCGTCGAGTTCGCGATGGCGCTCGACAACCGGAGCCTCGCGGGCTACGTCTGCTCCACCGGCGAGCCGCTGGTCATCGACGACGTGTACTTCCTGCCGCCCGACGTGGAGTACTCGTTCAACCGCAGCTTCGACGAACGCAACAACTACCGGTCCAAGTCCATGCTCACCGTCCCGATGCGGAACCACCGGGACGAAGTGATCGGCGCGCTCCAGCTCATCAACCGGAAGCGCGACCCGGCTGTGAAGCTGGTCTCGCCGGAGCTGGTGGACGGGCAGGTAGTTCCCTACTCGCGGCGCACCGTCGAGATCGTGACCGCGCTCGCCGGGCAGGCCGCGGTATCCATAGAGAACAGCCTGCTATATGAGAACATCGAGCGCCTGTTCGAGGGATTCGTCACCGCGGCCGTCACCGCGATCGAGCAGCGAGACCCGACCACGTTCGGCCACTCCGGCCGCGTGGCTACCATGACCGTGGGGCTCGCGGAAGTCGTGGACCGCGCCTCGGACGGCCAGTACCGGCACATCAACTTCTCGCGCGAGCAGGTCAAGGAGATCCGCTATGCCGGGCTCCTGCACGACTTCGGCAAGGTCGGGGTGCGCGAGCAGGTGCTCGTCAAGGCCAAGAAGCTCTACCCGCCGGACCTCTCGCTCGTGAAGTCCCGGTGCGCCTTCATCAAGCGCACCGCGGAGCTCGAGTATCACCGCCGGCGCGCGGACTACCTCACCGGGCACGGCACGCAGGGCTACGGAGAGTTCATCGCCGAACTGGACCGGACCCACTTCAAGGAGATCGACGCCCTGGATTCGTTCCTCAAGACGGTGCTGTCGGCCAACGAGCCTTCGCTGCTGCCCGAGGGGAGCTTCGAGGAGTTGCTGGCCCTGGCCGAGAGGCGGTTCACCGACATCGACGGCCACGACCAGGCGTACTTGTCGGACGACGAGGTTCGGTTTCTGACTATCCGGAAGGGGAGCCTGGACGAGGCGGAGCGGCTGGAAATAGAGAGCCACGTCACGCACACGTACCAGTTCCTGCTCCAGATCCCATGGACGAAGGAGCTGTCGCAGATCCCGCTCATCGCCTACGGGCACCACGAGAAGCTGGACGGGCGCGGCTACCCCAGAAAGGTGGCGGCCGCCCACATCCCGATCCAGACCCGGATGATGACGATCAGCGACATCTTCGACGCGCTGACGGCGGCGGACCGGCCGTACAAGAGGGCGGTGCCGTTGCAGAGGGCGCTGGATATCATGTCGTCCGAGGTGAAAGAAGGGATGCTGGATCCCGAGTTGTTCAGGTTGTTCACCGAGGGGAAGGTGTTCGAGACGTTGGCGGGCTAGGAGAGCCGTCTTCGCCGCGACCGGGCAACGGATACGTCGGCTGCCGATCAGGATGACAGGATGACGGGATTACAGGGGGCGGTAGAGTTGCAGAGTTGCAGAGTTGCAGCGGTGGACAGGCGGACGGGTTTCAGGACTGAGGGCCCGTGACCGAGCTCCAGACCATCATCACCGCCATCCAGAGGGCAGGAGTCAGGGGAAAGCCAGCCGTGCTGGCCACCCTCATGAAGGTGGCGGGTTCGGCGTACCGGGGTCCCGGCGCGCGAATGGTCGTGCTGCCTGACGGCACGAGCGTGGGCGCCATCAGCGGCGGGTGCCTCGAGAAGGACGTGGTCGCGCACGCTGAACGGGTGCAGACGAGCGGCAAGGCCGTAGCGGTCGAGTACGATCTCACCCGGGACGATGACGCGCCGTGGGGACTGGGCATGGGGTGCGCGGCGAAGCTCGACGTGCTCCTTGAGCCGGTGGCCGCCGGGCGCGCGCCTGCTCACCTGGAGTTCATGGAAGCGGTGATGCGGGACCGGGTACCGGCCGCCGTGGCCACGTTGTTCCGCGCGCCGGAGGGCGCCGGGTCGGTCGGCGCCCGGCTCGTTGTCCGGGCGGACGGCGATGCCATCGGCGACCTGGTCGGCGGCGAGTTGGGCGGCTCGGTCGTGACCGACGCCGAGAGGGTCATGCGTGAGGAGCGATCGGACGCGGTCGAGTACCGGACGGCGGGCGGCGTGGCGGAAGTGCTGATCGAGTATGTTCCCCGCCCCATCGCGCTCGTCGTCTGCGGCGACGGGAACGACACCGGTCCGCTTGCTCAGCTCGGCCTCGAGCTGGGCTGGCAGGTGCGCATCGTGACGAAGGACGATCCCGTCGGGGTGCTCGACGACCGGACGGCGGCGGTGGTCATGACACACAACTATCCTCGTGACGCCGTCCTGCTGGAGACCCTTCTGAAGTCGCACACCCGCTACATCGGCCTGCTTGGCCCGCGGTCCAGGACCGAGCGGCTGCTGGGCGAGCTGAAGCAGCGCGGCGAAGAGCCCAATCTCGTCCAGCTCGCCAAGCTCCATGCACCGGTCGGCCTCGACCTCGGCGCCGAGACGCCGGGCGAGATCGCGCTGTCGATAGCGGGAGAGATCCGCGCCGTGATGGGCGGGCGCGCCGGCGGGATGCTGCGCGAGCGGAAAGGGCCGATCCACGACCGGCGCTGAGCGGCGTACCGCGCCGGTGGTCGGCGTGATCGTTCTCGCCGCGGGCGGCTCCACGCGGCTCGGTCATCCCAAGCAACTGCTGCCGCACCTGGGGCGCACGCTGCTCCGCCACGCGGCGGACGTCGCCGTGCAGGCGGCGACCGGCCCGGTCGTGGTGGTCCTCGGCGCGCAGGCGGATCTCCTGCGGGGTCAGGTGTCCAGGCTGATGCTCGAGGTCATAGTCAACCGCGATTGGCGCACCGGCATCGCGACGTCGATCCAGGCCGGCCTCGGATCCCTGGGCAGGGACCGGGAGCCCGACGCCGTGATCCTCATGACCTGCGACCAGCCGCACGTTTCAGCGGAACTGCTCCGCCGCCTGGTGGACAGGTACGCGGACGCCCGCCCGCCCGCGGTCGCGTGCGCCTACGCCGGCACGCTGGGCACGCCCGCGCTGTTCGACCGGTCGCTCTTCGGCGAGCTCTTCCTGCTCACCGGCGACAACGGCGCGAAAAAGGTGATCGAAAAGCACAAGAGCGGAGCCATTCGTGTCACGTTCGAGGAGGGCGTTGTGGACATCGATACCCCGGAAGACCTGCGCAAGCTCGGCATCCGGCGCTCGGGCGCGAGGGAGAGGTTGTGAAGAACGCGGTGCGTGGTGCGTGGGTCGCGATGGTGACGGTCTGCCTGGCGGCGGTCGCCCCGGCGGCGGCGCAGGCCCCGGCCGAGGGGTGGTGGCGTCACGTGTCGGCCCTCGCCGACGACTCCATGCGCGGCCGCGAGACCGGGAGCGTGGAGCACCGCAAGGCAGCCGCTTACGTAGCCGACCTGTTCCGGGGCGCCGGCCTCCGGCCCGGCGGCACTCAGGGCTACATCCAGACCGTCCGCTTCCGCACCCGACGCGTGGTGGAGGAGCGTTCGAGCCTCGCATTGGTGCGCGCGGGTGGCGCGGTCGAGCCCATCCTCCTGGGCGACGAGGCGACGCTGGGAATGCGTATCAACCCGGCGCCTAACACCGAAGTGCCGCTGGCCTTCATCGGATTCGGGCTCACCGTCCCCGAGCTTTCCTACGACGATCTCGAGGGTCTCGACGTCCGCGGCAAGGTCGTCGTCCTGATGTCGGGCGGCCCCCCCACGATCCCGGGCCCCGTGCTGGCGCACTCCCAGTCGGTGCGCTGGGAAGCGCTCCGGCGCGCGGGCGCCGTCGGCGTCATCACCATCCCGAACCCGCGCGGCCAGGACATACCGTGGGCGCGGTCGATGCTGTCGCGCTTCGCGCCCTCGATGACGCTAGCCGACTCGACGCTCGACGAGACGGCCGGCCAGCGGCTCGCCGTGACGTTCAACCCCGAGCGCGCGCAGAAGCTCTTCGCGGGTTCCGGTCACACCTTCGCGGAAATGCTGAGCCTGGCCAACGCCGACCAGCGGTTGCCGAGGTTCCCGCTGGCCGCGTCGATTCGCGCCACGGTCGCAACTGAGACCGCCGATGTCGAGTCGCAGAACGTGGTCGGGATCCTTCCCGGGACCGATCCCGTGCTGCGGAACGAGTACGTCGTCATCAGCGCCCACCTCGACCACGTCGGCGTCGGGCGGCCCATCAACGGCGACAGCATCTACAACGGAGCGATGGACAACGCCTCCGGCACCGCGACGCTTCTGGAGACGGCGCTCACGCTCGCGCGCACGCGCACCAGGTTCCGCCGATCCATCATCTTCCTCGCCTGCACCGCCGAGGAGAAGGGCCTCCTGGGCTCACGCTACTTCGCGGCGCACCCGACGGTGCCCGCGGCCGCCATCGTCGCGGACGTCAACGTGGACATGTTCCTTCCACTCTTCCCGCTCCGCAGCCTCATCGTCAACGGACTCGAGGAGTCGGACCTCGCCTCCGATGTTCGCGCGGCCGCCGAGCCGTTAGGCATCATGGTGCTGTCCGACCCGGAGCCGTTGCGCAATGCGTTCACCCGGAGCGACCAGTACAGCTTCATTCGCCGAGGCGTGACGTCCATTTCGCTGAAGAACGGCTTCGACGCGGGGTCCCCGGAACACGCGATCGTCCGGCGCTTCCGCGCGGAACGCTACCACGCCCCCGCCGACGATCTCGCCCAGCCGGTGGACCTCCAGGCCGCCACCGACTTCAACCGGGTGTACCTGGCCGTGCTCGAACAGGTCGCGAACCGACCCACGAGGCCGGCGTGGAACGCGGACAGCTTCTTTAGGCGTTTCGCGCGGAACCAGGCCGCGACGCCCTAGCAGGGTGCTGAAAAACCTCTGAAGCGAGCCGCTTGAGCGGCGAGGAGGATGTATGGCGCGGCGGCGTCTGTTGGCGATCGTGGCGATGGGTGCGGGGCTCTGCGGCTTGGCCGGTTGCGGCAAGTCGTCCGGCGATGCGGTGTGCCGCGACGGAGAGGCCACGGAGACGGGGCTCCGCGTGACCGCGGGCACCGACGAGTACTTCTACGCGGTGGACGGCGGCGGCCGTCAGGTGGGATACCAGCGCGCCGGTCAGGTCCTCGCGCTCCCGCCCGGCGACTACCGGGTCAAGATCAACAACTCGCAGAGGGGCGTTACCGTGCGGGCGGGGCGCGTCACCACGTGCACGGCGGGCGACGTCCGGGTGACCGGCGGCACCGACGCCTACTTCTACATCCTGGACACCCTCGGCACCCAGCTCTCGTACCAGAGGATCGGCGGGCTCCTGTCCGTGCTGCCGGGCCGCTACCTGGTCAAGGTGAACAACTCCCGATCGGGCTTCGAGGTGCACGGCGGCGACACCGTTACGCTGCCGGCGGGCACGGTGTCGGTGGCCGGCACCACGGACGAGTACTACTACGTCCTTGACACGCTGGGAACTCAGCTTGCCTACGAGAGACTGGGGCGGCTGCTCGACGTGTTCCCGGGCGGGTACGTCCTCAAGCTGAATAACGCCACCGCGCGGACCGCCGTGAGCGCGTCCGACACCATGATGCTTCGCTCGGGGACGCTGTCGGCCCTGGGGACCACCGACGAGTATTACTACGTCCTGGACACGGCGGGGACGCAACTGGGTTACGCCCGGCTCGGGAGCGCGACCTCGTACCTTCCAGGGCGGTATCGAGTGAAGGTCAATAACGCGGATACCCTGGTTGCCGTGCCTGCGGACAGCTCTACCCGAGTCGCAACCGGGACCGTGGTCGTGCATGGGGCCGGCACGGAGTATTACTACGTCAACGACGCGACCGGCCGACAGCTGAGCTACAGCCGTCTCGGCGCGCCCCTGGCGCTCCTGCCCGGCAGCTACTCGGTCAAACTGGGCCAGCGCATGACCACCGTGAGCGTCGCGGCCGGCGCCACGGTGATCGCGCGGCCGTGAGACTCGCCGTAGACCCGGGTGCGCAAACGCGTCGGACGCCCTGAGTCGGATGAGCGGCTAGCGGAATTGGATCGAGAGGACCGGGTGCAGCTCGATGAAGTTGGGGGCCGCACCGGTCTGGCCGTGGTTCCGATCGAAGAACCCGACGCCGGTCACGATCGCGACCGCCTCCTCTGATCGATCGGGATCGTTGACCCAGGTCTCGAACGCCTGACGGGCCCGCGCATACCGTTCGGCGAACCCCGATCGGCAGGAACCCGAGCATTCCGGGTCGCGGATCTCGGCGATCATCGTGGCCGAGCGGTCTTGAAGCCCCCCCCTCGCGCAACCAGAATCAAGATGGCGTGACGGCGCGGACGTGGCGATGCGGCGCCTCGCGCGGC
>JAUYOW010000330.1 GCA_030697825.1 Gemmatimonadales bacterium
GCGCAACGTGCAGACCGCGCAGGCGCGGGCGCAGGAAGACGATGTCCGCCAAGCCATCCGCGGTCGCGAGTTGCAGGTCCGCGCCGAGGTGAGCGCGGCCTACCGCGCCATCGTGGCCGCCTATCAGACGATCGCTCTCCAGCGGAGCAACAAGTCCGCCTCGGCCGAGGCGTTGGAGCTGGCGACCCAGAGGTACCGGGTCGGCTCAGGGTCGTACATAGAATTGCTGGACGCCCGCGTCGCGACCGAGCGCGCGGACGCCGACTACGTGACCGCCGTCTACGACTACCACAAAGCCGTCGCCGCCCTCGAGAACGCCGTGGGCCGGCCGCTGCGCTAGGAAGCGATACCGGAATGACCGGGAAAACGAAGTTCATCCTCATCGGCGTGGGCGTGATCGTGATGGGCGGGTTCGTCACGTTGAGCGTCTCCAGGAACCGCCAGCCCTCGGTGGAGGTGCGCCTGGAGAAGGTCCAGCGTCGCGACCTCATGTCCATCGTGACGGCCAGCGGCAAGATCCAGCCCCAGCGCTCGGTTGACGTCTCGTCGGACATCACCGGCCGGATCGTGGACCTGCCGGTGGTCGAGGGCCAGTCGGTGGATCGCGGCCAGGTGATGGTGCGCATCGATCCGGCGCAGTACCAGGCCAACGTGGAGCGGTCGCAGGCCATGCTGGCCAGCTCGCAGGCCAACGCCGCGCAGGCGCGGGCCAACCGCGACCAGGCGGAGCGTGCGTTCGTGCGGGCGCGCGACATCCGGGCGCAGAACCCGCAGCTGGTCTCCCAGGAGGCGCTCGAGCAGGCGCAGACCCAGCGGGAGATCGCGATCGCCAACCTCGACGCCGCCGAGCGTGGAGTCGACCAGGGCCGGGCCGCGCTGCGCGAGGCGCAGGACCAGCTCCGGAAGACCACGATCCTCGCGCCGATGGCGGGCCGCATCACCCGGCTGGCCGTCGAGGAGGGCGAGGTGGCGGTGCCGGGGACGTTCTCGCGCGAGACCGGCCTCCTCATGACCGTTTCGGACCTCACGGTGATCGAGGCGCGCGTCCAGGTGGACGAGACGGACGTGGTGCGGGTGCACCTGGGCGACTCGGCGGAGGTGTCGATCGATGCCTTCCCCGACACGACGTTCACCGGGCACGTGACCAAGATCGGCGACTCGTCGATCCGCGGCGCGGGCGGCGGGGGCGGCGGGCTCACCACGTCGGAGCAGGCGGTGGACTTCGAGGTCGTGGTCACCCTCGACAACCCGCCGCGCAACGTGCGGCCCGACCTCTCGGCTACGGCACGCGTCATCACCGACACTCGCCGGCAGGTGCTCACCGTCCCGATCATCGCACTGACGGTGCGTGAGCCCGAGGCGGCCCGCGACTCCGCGGGCCGCGCGCGAGGCCAGGCGCCCGCCGCGCGCCCGAGCACGCCCAGTACCCGCGACACGTCGCGGGCGCGCCGGAACCGTGAGGTCGAGGGCGTCTTCGTGGTGGACACCACGACGATGCAGGCGCGGTTCCACACCGTGAAGGTCGGCATCGCCGGCGACGAGTTCTTCGAGGTGATGTCGGGCCTCTCCGGCGGCGAGACCATCGTGGCCGGCACCTACCAGGCCATCCGCGACCTCAAGAGCGGTGCCCGGGTGCGCGCCGCGCCGGAACCGAAGGGGCCGGCCGGGCGTGGCGGGCAGGACTCCACCCGCAGGAGCTCCTAGTGACCGACCCGATCATCCGGACGCATGACCTCGCCCGCGAGTACCAGATGGGGTCGGAAGTGGTGCGGGCGCTGAGCGGCGTGGACCTCGAGATCCAGCGGAACGAGTACGTGGCCATCATGGGCCCGTCCGGCTCCGGCAAGTCCACGATGATGAACCTCATAGGGTGCCTCGACACGCCCACCGCCGGCCAGTACTGGCTGAACGGCATCGAGGTCTCGCAGATGACCGACGACGAGCTGGCGCGGGTCCGGAACCGGGAGATCGGCTTCGTCTTCCAGACTTTCAACCTCCTGCCGCGGGCGACGGCGCTCCACAACGTCGAGCTGCCGCTCATCTACGCCGGCGTCCGGGCCAGGGAACGCCGCGAGCGGGCCATGGAGGCGCTGAACTCGGTCGGGCTCGCGGACCGGATGGACCATAAGCCGACCGAGCTGTCGGGCGGGGAGCGGCAGCGCGTCGCCATCGCCCGTGCGCTCGTCACCAAGCCGAGCATCATCCTGGCCGACGAGCCCACCGGCAACCTCGACTCGACCACGAGCGAGGAGATCATGAAGGTCCTCGCCGACCTGCACCAGCACCACCAGCAGACCATCGTGATGGTCACGCACGAGCACGACATCGCGGCGCACGCCAAGCGGATCGTCACCCTCCACGACGGCAAGATCTCCTCCGATTCCCGCAAGGCGGCGTAGTCCCGCATGCCGATCTTCGAGGCGGTCCGCCTCGCCTTGGGGATGATCCGCGCCCAGAAGCTCAAGAGCTTCTTCTCCCTGGTGGGCGCGTTCATCGGCGTCACCTTCCTCATCGGCGTCATCTCGATCGTGAACGGGATGGACCGCTACATGCGGGAAGACTTCGCCGCGCGGCTGTTCGGCATCAATACCTTCACGCTCCGCTACCGGCGCTTCAACAACACCGGCGACGTCTCGGAGGCGCAGCGGCGCGAATGGCAGCGGCGGCGCCGGCTCACCGAGGCCGACTACCACGCGGTCGCCGCGTTCCTGGGACCGGACATGCTGGTCGGCGTGGAGAGCTGGAACACCGTGGAGGTGGCCGTCGGCGCGAAGCGCTCCCGGAGCATCGAGGCGCGCGGCGTGTCCGAGTCGTATTTCCGGATCCGCAACTACGAGATCGCCGCCGGCCGCACCTTCACGCCCCAGGAGGTCGAGCACGGCGCCAACGTCGTCGTGATCGGGAGCGAGGTGGCGGAGAAGTTCTTCGACGGCGTCGATCCGGTCGGCCGGATGGTGCGCGTCGCGGGCTTCCCGTACCGCGTCATCGGCGTAGTGAAGAAGCAGGGGACGCTGTTCGGCATTTCGCTAGACAAGTTCGTGATCGCGCCGTACACGTCGCAGATCAAGAAGGCCGTGAACCCGCACCAGATCGTGGACGGGGTCATCGTGAAGGCCTCATCGCTCCCCGCCATGCAGGGGGCGATGGCCGACGTCGAGGCGGTCATGCGCACCCGCCGCCACCTGCGCCCGGGCCAGGACAACAACTTCCATTTCGAGACCCAGGACGACGTCCTCGACTTCTGGACCAAGTTCTCGCGGATCCTCTACACCGCGTTGCCGCTGCTGGTGGGCATCTCGCTGGTGGTGGGCGGCATCGTGATCATGAACATCATGTTGATGGCGGTGGCGGAGCGGACGCGCGAGATCGGCATCCGCAAGAGCCTGGGGGCGCGCCGCCGCGACATCCTGTCGCAATTCCTGGTGGAGGCGGCCACGCTGTCCACGACCGGGGCGCTCATGGGGATCGTCACCGGGATCGCGCTCGCCAAGCTGGTGGACCTCACGACGCCGTTGCCCGCGAGCATTTCCCTCTCCTCCATCGTCCTGGGCGTCGCGCTCGGGGTCGGGGTCGGCGTGATCGCCGGCGTCTATCCGGCGAGCCGTGCGTCCAAGCTCGACCCGATCGCCGCGCTCCGGCACGAATGAGCACCTCGGGCTTCGCCTCCGCCCTCACCTCGCTGCGCGAGGGGATCGCCATCGCGCTCGACTCCCTGCGCGCGAACAAGTTGCGCGCCGCACTCACGATCCTCGGCGTCGCCATCGGCGTGATGGTCGTGGTAGCCATGGCCGGCACGATCACGGGCATCAACAAGAGCGTTGCGGCGAGCTTCGCCGCCGCGAGCCCGAAGACGTTCTACGTCGTCCGGTTCTTCAGCGGCGGCGTGCACGTGAGCGACGGCACCGAGGAGACCGAGCCCTGGCGCCGCAACCCGCCGATCACGCCCGAAGAGCTGGAGCTGATCCGGGACCTCCCGACGGTCGAGGCCGCGATCATCGAGGAGAACGGCTCGGCCTCCGAGGTGGTGGCGGGCCGCGAGCGCGCCACCAACGTCAACATCTTCGGCCGCAGCTTCCAGTGGGTCACCGTGCTGGGTGGGGACCTCACCCGGGGCCGCACCTTCATGGCGCTGGAGGAGGCCGCGGGCGACAAGGTCGTGGTCATCAACGAGAAGCTCGCCGAGCGGCTCTTCGCCGAGCGCAACCCCGTCGGCGAGCGCATCCGCTTCCACGGGCAGGAGTACACGGTCATCGGGGTGTACGCGGCACCGGCCAACCTGTTCGCCGGCCCGCCCAACCAGTCGGAGATCTTCCTCCCGCACTCGACGTTCCGGCGCCACGTGCCGTACTGGCCGGAGTGGGCCGACATCGTGGTGCGCCCGACCGGGTCGGCGACGGTGGCCGAGGCCATCGACGACGTCACCGCCGCGCTGCGCCGCGCCCGGCGCGTCCGTCCGGGCGAGGAGAACACCTTCGCCACCATCACCCAGGACAAGCTGCTCGACCTCTGGGGCCAGCTCACGGGCGTCTTCTTCGCCGTGATGCTGGCCCTCTCCAGCGTCGGCCTGATGGTGGGCGGCGTCGGCGTGATCGCCATCATGATGATCAGCGTCACGGAACGGACCCGCGAGATCGGCGTCCGGAAGGCCCTCGGCGCCACCCGGCGGGAGATCCTCTGGCAGTTCCTCGTCGAGGCGGCCACGCTTACCCTGATCGGCGGCGCCGTCGGGCTCGCCATCGGCTGGCTCCTCTCGTACGGGGTCCGGCACTTCACCCCGGTCCCGTCCACCGTGCCCCTGTGGTCGGTGGTGGTGGCGCTGATGGCGTCGGCGCTCACCGGGATCGTGTTCGGGCTGGTGCCTGCCAACCGGGCCTCGCGGCTGGATCCGGTGGAAGCGCTCAGGTACGAGTAAGGGAGCGGGGAGCGGGGAGCGGGGAGCGGTACCTTCCGGTGACCGCCGCGGCCCTCGAGCGTTGCGACGGACCACCAAGGTACCGCTCCCCGCTCCCCGCTCCCCCGTTTAGCTTTCTCCCGTGCCGATAGCCGACGCCTTCCTCCTCGCGCTGCGAGCGATCTGGTCGCACAAACTCCGCTCGTTCTTCACCCTTCTTGGCATCATCGTCTCCGTGGGCTTCCTCGTCGCCGTGCTCGCCATCATCCACGGGATGAACGCGTACGTGCGTGAGAACATCGTGCAGGCCTTTGCCGGGTCGAACACCTTCCAGGTGCGGAGGACGCCCCTGCTCTCGGGCTTCAACTTCGACGAGCTGGAGTGGAAGCGAATCGAGCGGCGTCCCATCGTGACCCGGGAGGACGCCGAGGCGGTCGCGAGCGCGATCCCCGACGCGAAAGCGATCGCGATGCAGACCGGCTTCCCGCCGCCGTTCTCCGAGCTGCGGTGGCACGGGCAGTCGGCGGACGGGGTGCTCACCCTCGGGATCACGGCCGCCTGGCACCGCATCCAGGAGCACCAGTTCGCCTTCGGCCACGGCCTCGCCGACGTGGATGTGGCGCAGCGGCGGCCGGTGGCGGTGATCGGCTGGGACGTCTATTCCCAGCTCATGGGGGAGAACGTCCAGCCACTCGGACAGCAGGTGCGCATCAACGGCCACGAGGTGACGGTGGTCGGCGTGGTGGGGCACCGCGGCAGCGTCCTCGGCCAGTCACGCGACAACATGATCCTGCTGCCGTTCACCGTCTTCGAGACGTTCTTCGGGCGCCGCAAGACGACCGTCGTGTTCGTGAAGGTGGCGGACGTGGGCCTGATGAGCGGCGCCATGGCCCGGGCCGAGGAGGCGATGCGGATCCGCCACCGCCTGCGGCCCATGGAGGAGAACGACTTCACCGTAGAGGCATCGGACGCGCTGGTGGGGTTCTGGACCCGGCTCACCTCCCTGCTCTTCGCCATCATCCCCAGCGTGGTCGCGATCGGCGTGCTGGTGGGCGGCATCGTGATCATGAACATCATGCTGATGACCGTGAACGAGCGGACCCACGAGATCGGGATCCGCAAGTCGCTCGGCGCCCGCGCCAGAGACATCCGGCGCCAGTTCCTGATCGAGTCCACGACGATGGCGGTGATGGGCGGCGCCGCCGGCGTCGCGGCCGGCACGCTCTTCGCCGTACTGATCGCCGCGGTGACGCCCCTGCCGGCGCGGGTCTCGCTCCTCTCGGTGATCGGCGCGCTGGCGCTCGGGGCCGGCGTCGGGATCGTCTTCGGCGTGGTGCCGGCGGCGCGCGCCGCCAACCTGGACCCCGTGGTCGCCCTCCGGGCGGAGACAAGAGCGGCCTGCACCGCGCCCGGCTGGCGGGCGAGGGCGTGGTGATCGCGCTCGACGCCATGCGCTCCAACAAGCTTCGCTCGGCGCTCACCATCCTCGGGGTGCTGATCGGCGTGGCGACCGTGATGACGATGGCGTCGCTCATCCAGGGCATCAACGACGACATCACCTCGCAGATCGAGAACGCGGGCCCCACGACGTTCTACGTCGTCTGGTGGTGGAACGGCGGGGTCCAGGTGGGGCGGCCGCCCACCGAGATCCGGCAGCGGCCGTTCCTCAGCAAGACCCACGCTGACGCCATCGAGCGGCTGCCGGAGATCCAGTACGCGGCGATGTACGGGATCACGAACCAGCGGGTGGCCTACAAGGGGGACCAGACCCGGGCGATCAGCGTCTATGGCGGGAGCCAGCACGGGATCGAGATCGATGGCGGGGTGATGATCGCGGGCCGGTCGTTCACGACCGACGAGGAGCGGGTAGGCTCGCCGGTGGTGGTGCTCTACGAGGAGGTCGCCGACCGGCTGTTCGGCTACGAGATCCCGCTCAACAAAGTGGTGCGGATCGGCACCCGCGGGTACCGGGTGATCGGAGTGTACCGGCGTCCGGACAACCTCTTCGCCTCGGACGGCCAGGACCAGACCGCGGTGATCCCCTTCGAGAGCTTGCGGCACAATTTCAGGTTCCCCGAGGAGCAGAACTCGATCGTGGTGAAACCGAAAGACGGGGTGCCGATCCTGCAGGCGCAGGATGCGGTGACGCGCGAGCTGCGCCGCATCCGCAACGTCCGCCTCAGCGAGGGGAACAACTTTGACCTGGTGACGCAGACCCAGATCCTGGACACGTGGAACAAGCTTACGAGCGTGTTCTTCCTGGTGATGCTGGTGCTGGCGGGCGTCTCACTCATGGTGGGCGGGATCGGGGTGACGGCGATCATGATGGTGTCGGTCACGGAGCGCACCAAGGAGATCGGGCTGCGCAAGGCGCTGGGCGCGCGGCGGGCGGACATCCTGTGGCAGTTCCTGGTCGAGGCGGCGACCCTGACGCTGCTGGGCGGCGCGGCCGGAATCCTCCTCGGCGGCGGCCTGGCGACGCTGCTGAGCAAGCTGACCCCCATCCCCGCGGTAGTGCCGCTCTGGTCGGTGCTGTCCGCGGTGGGCGCCAGCATAGCGGTGGGGGTGGCGTTCGGGGTGTACCCGGCGAATCGGGCGGCGAGGCTGGATCCGGTGGAGGCGCTGAGACACGAGTAGGCAGCAGAAGAGTTGTCAGGACGGACCAGAGTTGCAGGGTTGCAGAGTTGCAGCGGTGCTCAGTGGGCAGGAGACGGGAGGGCTTACTGAAGGCACTGTGGCTGGAGGACAGGAGGCTGACGCTCCGCGACGACGTGCCGGTGCCGGAGCCCCCCGACGGCGAAGCGCTGGTGCGGGTGCTGCGCGCGGGGATCTGCAATACGGATCTCGAGCTGGTTCGCGGCTACTACCCGTATGCGGGGATTCCAGGCCACGAGTTCGTCGGCGTCGTCGAGAACGGGCCGAGCGCTCTGGTCGGGCGCCGGGTGGTCGGGGAGATCAACGCGGTGTGCGGCGAGTGCGGCGCGTGCCGAGCCGGCCGGCCGACCCACTGCGAGCGTCGAACGGTGCTCGGAATAGTGAATCGGCACGGCGCCTTTGCCGAGTTCCTGATCTTGCCGTCGGCGAACCTGCACGCGGTGCCGGACGAGGTTTTGACCGACGCCGCGACGTTCACCGAGCCGCTTGCGGCGGCGCTCGAGATCCAGGAGCAGGTGACGATCCGGTCCAAGGACCGCGTGGTCGTGGTCGGCGATGGCAAGCTGGGCCAGCTGATAGCGCAGACGCTGAGCCTGACGGGGTGCGGCCTGCTGGTGGTCGGCAGGCATGCCGCCAAGCTGGAGCTGCTGTCCGCCCGAGGCATCCCGACCGGCACGGTGGAGGCGGTGAGGCCGGGCGCCTACGACGTCGCGGTGGAGTGTACCGGCAACCCTGAGGGCTTCGCGCTGGCGCGCCAGGCGCTTCGCCCGCGCGGAACGCTGGTGATGAAGAGCACCTACTCCGGCGCGCTGACCTTCGACGCCTCGGCCGTCGTCGTGGACGAGATGACCTTGGTGGGATCGCGCTGCGGGCCGTTCGCGCCGGCGCTGCGTCTTCTCGCCGAGGGACGCGTGAACGTGGAACCGCTCATTCACGCGCGGTATCCGCTCGGCGAAGGGCTGGCGGCCTTTGCCCACGCCAAGCGGAGCGGTGTGTTGAAGGTATTGCTCGGGATGGAGTGAGCCATCTCCGTGCGGGCCGCGCTGGCCTGTCTTAAAGCCCGAGGTACAACACGATGAAACTCGACCTGCTCGCCATTGCCGCCCACCCCGACGACGCCGAGCTGACCTGCGGCGGCACGCTGGCCGCCGCGGCGCGGCAAGGCCACCGCGTCGGCATCCTCGATCTGGTCGCCGGCGAAGCGGGAACCCGCGGCTCCGCCACGAGGCGCGGCCGGGAGGCCGCCAGGGCGGCCCGCGCGTTAGGCGTGCATGCGAGAGAGAACGCGGGCCTCCGCGATGCGCACCTTCACAACACGGACGAAACGCGGCGAACGGTGATCGCCTGGATCCGGAAGTTCCGCCCGCGCACCGTCATCCTGCCCTACCCCGTCGGCCGCCACCCCGATCACCGCGTCGCGTCGGAGCTCGGCCGCGATGCCTGCTATCTCGCCGGACTCGCGAAGTACGATGCACCCGGGCGACCGCACCGGCCTCACAAGCTCCTCTACGCCCTCGCCTACCGCGAGGACCCGGTGAAGCCGACCTTCGTGGTGGATATCTCACGCACCTTCAACGCGAAGATGCGGGCGATACGGTGTTATGCTTCCCAGTTCGATGGCGCTGGCTCCGCCGGTGAGATCTTTCCGACCGGGCAGCATTTGTATGAGCTGATCGAGACGCAGTCGGCGCATTATGGGTCGCTGATTCGGGTGAGATATGGGGAGCCGTTTTTTACCCCCGAGACGGTGGCGGTCGAGGATGTTGTGGGTGTGGAGGTGCAGTCGATGTAGAAGGAAGAAAGGAGAGTTAAGGGAGTTAGGGGAGTTAGGGGAGAAAGGGAGAGACCGGTCGTGGAGCGCGTTGCTTGGGGTGTGAGCGGGCTTCCACTGACAAGAGAAAGCGACCGATGAGATATCGGACGCGGCAGGTTTGGGCGATGAGCCGCTCCGCCGGCTCGGGAGGCAACCGGCGGGCTGCCTCGGCAACACGGAGGTGACTCTCAAGCTCACATGCCGACGCTCGGGCGACTCTCAGGAAGCGCGCGCAATCCTTCCCCACGCCGCGACCATAGCCCTCGGCAATGTTGGCGGGCACTGATTCCGCCGCTCGGATGATCTGCGACGTTGTGGAAAGGGCACAGGGCCCGCGCAGACGAGCGCAATCGCGGGCGACAGCGACGGCTAGTGCGGCGGCCTCGCGCCACACGATCAGGTCGGCAAACCCGGCTCCCATGGCCTCTATCTAGCTGATCCCGGCTGCACTGCCTAACCGATTTCACCGCCCGCAGTATCCTTTCCCCGCATCCCCCTTCCTCCCCTATCTCCCCTATCTCCCCTTTCTCCCCTTTCTCCCCTTTCTCCCCTAGATTCACTCCCTCATGCAACGCATCTACCTCGACCACGCCGCCACCACTCCGGTCCGGCCCGAAGTCCGTGACGCCATGCTCCCCTTCCTCGGCGAGACCTTCGGCAATCCTTCGTCCGGCCACTATTTCGGCCGGACCGCCCGCGCCGGCCTCGAGAACGCCCGCAAGCAGATCGCCGCCGCGCTGGGAGCGGAGATCCGCGAGATCATCTTCACCTCCGGCGGCACCGAGGCCGACAATCACGCCGTGATCGGCAGCGCCGTAGCGCAGAACGACGGCCGCGACCTCAAGGCCGCCCATCTCGTCTCCGCCCCGACCGAACACAAGGCGCTCCTCGGCGCGCTGCACGAGGCCGAGCGGCTCGGCGCTCGCGTCACGCTGCTGCCCGTGGACCGCAACGGGCTGGTGGACCTCCCGGCACTCGACGACGCGCTCGCGGGCAAGTTGCCGGGTGGGAAGCCGTGTCTCGTCTCCGTGATGTGGGTGAACAACGAGACCGGCACCGTCCAGCCCGTCGCGTCCATTGCCCGAAGGTGCGCCGCGGCGGGCGTGCCGTTCCATACGGACGCGGTGCAGGCGTTCGGCAAGGTGACCGTGCGCCTCAAGGACCACCCGGGCATCACCCTCGCGTCGATCTCGGCCCACAAGATCGGCGGGCCGAAGGGCATCGGCGCGATCTTCATCCGCGAACGCAAGGGCGTGGCGAGCATCCTGCATGGCGGCGGCCAGCAGGGCGGCCTCAGACCCGGCACCGAAAACGTGCCCGGCGCGGTGGGCCTGGGCGTCGCTGCCGAGCTGGCCGCGAAGGAGCAGCCGGAGACCCACGCGCGGCTGTCGGCCATTCGCGGCGCAGTCGAAGCAGCGCTCAAGGAACGCGTCGGAGACCTGGTGGTCCACGCCGCCGGTGCGGCGGAGCGCGCGCCCACCATCCTCAACGTCAGCGCGCCGGACACCGATTCCGAGGCGATGTTGATGCACCTCGACCTTGCGGGCCTGGCCTGCGCGTCCGGCTCGGCGTGCAACACCGGCGCCGTGGAGCCGTCGCACGTCCTGACGGCGATGGGCGTGCCGCGGGAGATCGCGGTCGGCGCGGTGCGCATGTCGTTCGGCGCGCTGTCGTCCATGGACCAGGTCCCCCGCATCGCGGACACGTTCGGCCAGGTCGTCGCGAAGGTGCGGAAGCTCCGCGCCGTCCTCTCGCGCGCTTGATCCAACGGCTAACGGCTAACGGCCTTTTTGATGCCCCCCCGCGTCCTGGTCGCAATGTCCGGCGGCGTCGATTCCTCGGTCGCCGCGGCGTTGCTGGTCGAGCAGGGCTTCGATGTTGTGGGCGCCACGATGCGGCTCTTCTGCTACTCGGACGCCACGGTCCCCGACCGGCCCTGCTGCTCGCTCGACTCGATGAACGACGCTCGCGCGGTAGCCGACCGCCTCGGCATCCCGCATTACACGCTGAACTTCGCCGATCGTTTCGGCCGGGACGTGATCCAGAACTTCGTGGATGAGTACGCGCGCGGCCGCACGCCCATCCCGTGCGTACGCTGCAACTCGTTCACCAAGTTCTCGGACCTGCTCGCGCACGCGGAAGCGCTGGACTGCGACGCCATCGCGACCGGCCACTACGCGCGCGCCGATGCCGGCCGCCTCTACCGTGGCCGCGACCGCGCCAAGGACCAGTCCTACTTCCTGTGGGGGATAGGACGGGAGGTCGTGACGCGGATGAGAACACCGGTGGGCGCGCTCTCCAAGGCGGAGACGCGGAACGTGGCGCGGCGGCTGGGGCTCGGGACCGCGGAGAAGGCGGAGAGCCAGGAGATCTGCTTCGTTCCCGACGGCGACTACGTCGCGGTGCTCGAGGACCGGCTCCCGGCCGGCGCCCCCGCGCTCGCTCCCGGCCCGATCGTCACTACCAACGGCGAAACGATCGGGGAGCACGAGGGGTTCGCGCGCTACACCATCGGGCAGCGCCGCGGGTTGCCGGGAGGGCGCTCGCGGCCGCTTCACGTCGTCGCCATCCGGCCCCTGACCCGTGAAGTCGTGGTGGGTGACGCCGAGGAGCTGGATGGCTGGTCGGTGGAGTTGAACGAGGTGAACTGGCTCGTGGACCCGCTCGAGCCCGGCGAGGCGTGCGAAGTGCAGGTCCGCAACCACTCGCGTGCGGTCAGCGCCGAGGTCGCGTCGTGCGACGGGCCGCGGCTCGCGCTCCGGCTCCTCGAGCCCGCCCGCGCGGTCGCGCCGGGCCAGAGCGGAGTGTTGTATCGAGGCGATCTGGTGCTCGGAGGCGGGGTGATCGGGTAAATGGAAGTCATCCTCATCCGCCACGCCAAGGCCGGCGACCGGGACCCCAACACCTGGCTCAACGACGACAATCGTCCGCTCACCTCCGACGGCGTGGATGAGCAGCACCAGGCCGCGAAGGTCATGAAGAAGATGGGGATCAGGTTCGACTTCCTCGTCACCAGCCCGATGCTCAGGGCACGCCAGACCGCCGAGGCCGTCGCCGAGGCGTACCGATGGCCGGAAGAGCCGCAGGTGACCGAGGCGCTCGGGCACGGCTACTCGGTCGCGGCCGTGATCAAGATGCTTAACAGGTTCCCGCCCGATTCCCGCGTCGCGCTGGTCGGCCACGAGCCGGACCTGTCGCGCCTGGCGGCTGCGCTGATCAGCTCGGGCGGCAGCACCAGGATCGATCTCAAGAAAAGCGGCGTGCTCGGGATCGAGTTCGAGGGAGCCGCGGAGGTGGGCGCCGGAACACTGGTCTATCAGCTGAAGCCGGGGCATTTGAGGAAGCTGACGGAGTAAGACGAAAAGAAAAAGCGCCCCGTTGCCGGGGCGCCTGCGAGGACACGACGTCGGTGCCGCGAGGAGGCCTAGAGCTGCTCCTCGTCGCGCACGACGGTGATCATGCCAGTCATCGAGCCATGCCGCGGGCCGCAGTTGAAGGTGCAGAACCACTCGCGGCCACCCATCCAGTCGGCGACGAACGTGACTTCGGCCGGCATGCCGGGATAGGCGGTGACGTCCACATCTTCCCTGCCCTGGATCTTGAAGCCGTGCGCGGCGTCCATCGCGCGGAGCGTGACGTGGACCGTGTCACCGCGATGCACGCGGATGACGCGGGGAGTGAAGTGGCCCATGTGCGCGTCGATGACGACGCCAACGCGGCGCGGAACGCGGGTCCCGGGATTCGTGGCGCTGAGGGGCAGCACCGTGGCGCCGACAATGGCGGCGGCTACTACAAGCTTGGCAGCGATTCGGGTCATCGTATCCTCGGTACAGGTTACTTTGTGAAAAAAGTCACAAGGGCAGGTGAAAAAAAAGGCGACAGCTTGTGAAACAAATCACAATCTTCTTGCTCGGAATATATAAGGGTGCTTCCCGCAGGAAAAGAGGGAGTTCTTGCCAGCGATACCGGGGCTCCGAAGCGCGACCCTCCCCCGTGAGACGGGTCACGCTATATTCCACGCCGCCAGAACGGTTTACCCACTAACCCACAGGGAGAATTCGGCTCATGGCCAAGAAGCCCGTGAAGAAGACCGCGTCCAAGTCCGCGAAGCCAGCGGCGAAGAAGGCCACCAGCAAGAAGGCCCCATCCTCGCTCGGCGCGAACGAGGGCTACTGCGTGAAGTGCAAGGCGAAGCGGGCGATCTCGAACGCGAAGCAGGTGAAGATGGCCAACGGCCGGCCGGCGCTGAAGGGTACCTGCCCGGTGTGCGGCACGGGCATGTTCAAGATCCTTTCTCCTTCCTGACGAGGACATCGCACCGCGATGAACAAGACGGACCAGTATCTCGCCGAGGCCTCGAAGTACGGTGCGAAGAACTACCAGCCGCTTCCGGTCGTCATCGAGAAGGGCGAGGGGGCGTGGGTGTGGGACGTCGAGGGGAAGAAGTACCTCGACTGCCTCAGCGCGTACTCGGCCCTCAACCAGGGGCACCGCCACCCGGCGATCGTGAAGGCGGCGAAGGACCAGCTGGACCGCGTGACGCTGACGTCGCGCGCCTTTCACAACGACCAGATGGGCCCGTTCCTCAGGGACATCTGCGAGCTCACCGGCTTTTCGAAGGCTCTGCCGATGAACTCGGGCGCCGAGGCGGTGGAGACGGCGCTGAAGGCGGTGCGGAAATGGGGCGTCAAGGTGAAGGGCGTGCCGGAGAATCGCGCCGAGGTCATCGCGTGCGCGAACAACTTCCACGGGCGCACCATCGCTATCATCTCGATGAGCACCGAGGCGCAGTACCAGGACGGATTCGGGCCGCTGACGCCGGGCTTCAAGATCGTGGAGTACGGCGATGCGGACGCGCTCGAGCGCGCGATCACGCCCAACACGGTGGCGTTCATCGTCGAGCCCATTCAGGGCGAAGGCGGCGTCATCATGCCGCCGGAGGGCTACCTGAAACGGGTGCGCGAGATCTGCACCAGGCACCGGGTGCTGTTCGTCGCCGACGAGATCCAGACCGGCCTCGGCCGCACCGGGAAGATGTTCGCGTGCGAGTGGGAAGGCGTGAGGCCCGACGCGATGATCCTGGGCAAGGCGCTCTCGGGCGGGTTCTACCCCGTTTCGGCGTTCGTCGCGGACGATGAAGTGATGGGCGTCTTCAACCCGGGCGACCACGGCTCGACCTTTGGTGGGAACCCGCTGGGCGCGGCGATCGGCCGGGCGGCGCTCCAGGTCTTGAAGGACGAGAAGCTGGCCGAGCGCGCGGATCAGCTGGGCGAGTGGTTCATGTGCGAGCTCAAGAAGATCAGCTCGCCGCATGTGGAGGAGGTGCGGGGGCGCGGCTTCCTGATCGGGGTTGAGATCAAGAAGGAGAGCGGTCCGGCGCGGCCGTACTGCGAGGCGCTGGCCGAGCGCGGGATCCTGGCCAAGGAGACGCACGACCAGGTGGTCCGCTTCGCGCCGCCGCTGGTGATCTCCAAGGAAGACCTCCAGTGGGCGCTGCCGAGGATCGGCGAGGTGCTGGCGATGAGCTTCGCGCCGGCGACGGCGGGGGCGGCGCGCTAGGAGAGGCGGGCCAGCGGGCCAACGGGCGAAGGACGAGGCCGTCGCGGGGACGCGGCGGCCTCTTCGCCACCAACTTGCTGGAGGGCGGCTCTGACATCCGGACCGTGCAGGAGCTGCTGGGTCACCGTAGCGTCGCTCCGCGTCTCCGCGTGAACCGCTAGAGCCTACGTGCTTCGATCCCCGCCACGTCGATGATGGTCGTGCGGCCTTCCTTGTCCTGGATGAAAATCCGGAGCATGAGCGGGCCGGCACCGACGTCCCCCCCATAGCCGCTGCTCAGACTCAACTGATTCGTGTACGACCCGGGTGATCCAGCGACTGGTCTGAGGCCGTGCGAGTACGGACGCTCGAGCCCGATCACCGTCGGCCGCTGATTCTCGCGGAAGAAGACACTCCCCGCTCTCCGCGGATCGGTCGCACTCGAGTTGGCTCGCAGCGTCAGCGACGAGCTCCCGTCTGTCGGCAGAAAGCGCGGCGCTGCGGTCACGTTTGCGATCGTCGGCGTGCCGTTGAGTTGCGTCGGATTCAGCTCGAACACGACGAGCTGCGAGGGTCGACCCTGGTCGACCGAGATCGGGCCATCGATCACCATCACGCCGCGCTTCCAGTCCGCGGCCATGCTCACCATCTGCGGTCCCTCGAACAGCGCGGTCTCGCGGCCTGGGTCGCTGATGTCCTGGAATGACTGCCCATCGGCGTTAAAGAGGCGGATCCCGCCGCTCACGAGCGCGGTGTTGCCGTTGGGCGACATCTGCGCCCAGGTGCCCTCCGTGTGTTGACCGCTGTAGCTGACGCGGTTCGTCCCGTCGAAATCCATGATGTGCACGGATCGGCCGTCGCTGCTGCGGTTGAGCAGGAACATCACCTTGCGCCCATCGCCGCTGATGCGTGCGGCGCCGGGGTAGGTGCCTTCATAAGGCAGGTTGACGAGCTGGCGGATGGTCCTTCCATCGCCGGTGAAGGCGATCGCTTCGTGCAGGTAGCGCGCGACGCCGCGCGAGCCGTCATCGGAGATGTCGATGCTTTCGGGAAAGCCGCGCCAGTAGTTGCCGTTGTCGTCGATCCCGGTCGCACGGGCGACCTGCGTGGTCGTGATCACGCGACGCACGTTGTCGCCGTTCGTCGTCAGCTCCAGGATGCCGCCCTGGTCACCGTGCTGGGGAGCGAGCACGAAGACGCGGTCGCCGCGCGCGGTGATGCGCAGGCCGGTGAGCGTGACGTCCGGCGCCGGCAGCCTCTCCTTGTTCGTGCCGTCCGCCATCGCGGTCATCAGCCCTTCCTGTCGGCTGAAGTACGCGATGCGCCGGCCGTCGGCCGAGATGTCGACCAGACCGACATCCGGCGCCTCGCCGACGCGCACCAGCCCGGTGCCGTCCGGGTTGATAGTGTAAACGCCCTGGTTGGCGCCGAAGATGATCTTCGCGCCGTTCGGGCTCAGTCGGGCAGAGTGAATCGACTTGAAATCCGCGCCGCGCTCGAAGCGCGTGATCTGCCGGAACGTAGTCCAGCGCGCCACCTGCAGCCCCGTGCCGGCGGAAATACCGGGGGGGAGCTCGGGACTGGAATCGCCAGTGTGCGCGATGAATATCGCGAGGAGACCGTTGCGGGTATGCGACTGCACGCCCTCGGAGGTTCGGATGACGAGGGTCGTACCATCGAAGCTGACGATCTGGCCGTGAATAATCCGACCGTCCGTGAGCCGGACGGAATCCGTGGGCGACAAAGTTTGGCTGCGCAAGGGCGAGGGTAGCGCGGCCGCTGCCAGGACGACTACCGCTAACCAGCGCAGGCGAGGATTGGACGGCCTCATCCGGAGCTCCGATTTGTGCGGTTGGATTTCTTCAGCGGAGAATACTGCTACGTCCATTACTACCCATTCGCGCAAGTCGTGTCAAGATTTTCCATGACGCTACCGACCACCTCCGGACAGCTCGAACACAGGGCTCTCCACGGGCGCGAGCGGGCGGGCGGGCACGTACCATTTGATACGCCGATCCGACGCAACTCGCAGCGCGGATAGACCGCCGACCAGGCTGTGCGGTGTGTACCGCCCCGCGGGCAGTACGTGCTCCGGCGAAGGACGAGAAGCTGGCCGAGCGTGCATGCGAGCTGGGCGACTGGTTCATGTGCGAGCTGAAGAAGATCGATTCGCCGCACGTGGAAGAGGTGCGCGGGCGCGGCTTCCTGATCGGGGTTGAGATCAAGAAGGAGAGCGGTCCGGCGCGGCCCTACTGCGAGGCGCTGGCCGAGCGCGGGATCCTGGCCAAGGAGACGCACCACCAGGTGGTCCGCTTCGCGCCGCCGCTGGTGATCTCCAAGGAAGACCTCCGGTGGGCGTTGAAGCACATCGGTGAGGCCTTGAAGATGAGTTTTGTGCCGGCCGCGGCGGCGGCGCACTAGCGCCAGCGCACAACGTCCTAACGCCCGACCCCGCTCCACCCCGGCCCCCGCACCACCCGTCCGGGCTTGGCTCCCGTATGTTCTCCGTTCCGCAGAACTTGCACGCCGTTCACGAATACATCAACCACGCCGGTGGCGTACTGGTGGGGCCGCTCGAAGGTGGCGTGATCGGCGATGCTGTCGGGGTTGAAGACGACCACGTCGGCGAAGAAGCCGGCGCGGAGCGCGCCTCGGCGTTGGATGCGCAGGTTGGTGGCTGGGAGGAGCGTGAGACGGCGAATCGCCTCCTCGAGCGGGATGACGTGCTCCTCGCGCACGTACTTCCCCAGCAGGCGCGCGAAGTTGCCGTAGGCGCGCGGATGGGGGTTGGACCGGAGGAAGACGCCCTCGGGCGCGAGCGAGCCGGCGTCGGAGCCGAAGCTCACCCAGGGAAGCGCGATCTCGCGCCGCACGTTGTCCTCGGACATCAGGAAGTAGATGGTGCCGACGCGGCTGTCGTCCTGAACGACGAGATCCATCGCCGTCTCCTCCGGCGACTTCCCTCTCATGCGAGCCACCTCGGCCAGGGTCTTGCCGGTGAGCGGCTTGAGCGAGTCCTGCTTGAACTCGACTAGCAGGACGTTCTCCGCAGAGCCGGCGGCGAGGAAGAGGTTCTCCCACCGGTCGGAAGGGGTGCGCATCTCGCGCGCCACACGGGCGCGGATGGCGGGGTCCTGGAGGCGCCGCTTCCACGCTTCGAGGCCGCCTTCCTGCACCCAGGGGGGCATGGAAGCGTCGAGCCCCGTCGCTCCCGCCGGGTAGTTGTACATGTCGGCGGTGATGCGCAGGCCGTCCGCGCGCGCCGCCTCCACGAGTGCGATCACCGAATCGAGCTTGCCCCAATTGGCGCGGCCCGCGGCCTTGAGGTGGTAGATCTCGGCGGGGACGTGCGCGGTGCGGGCGATCGCGATCAGCTCATCCACGGCTTGCAGCAGCCGGTTGCCCTCGCTGCGCAGGTGGGAGATGTACATGCCGCCGAAGCGGCCGGCTTCCTCGGCGAGCGCGATCAACTCGGGCGTCCGCGCGTAGAAGGCGGGAGCGTAGATGAGCGAGGAGCCCACGCCGAGGGCGCCTTCTTCCATGGCCTGCCGGACCAGCGCGCGCATCCGCACCAGCTCGGCGGGCGTGGGCGGGCGGTCGGCGTAGCCGATCTCGTGGATGCGCACGGTGGTGGCGCCGATGAACGAGGCTACGTTGGGCGAGATGCCACGCCGCGTCAGGTACTCCAGGTACTGGCCGAGGGTGGTCCATTCGATGGGGTACTTGATGTCGCCCTGGTGGCGGACCATGTCGGCCTTCATGGAGTCGTTGAGCGGCCCCATTGACTCGCCTTCGCCGAAGACCTCGAGGGTGACGCCCTGGCGGATGTCGCCCTGGGAGCGGCCGTCTTCGATGAGTGACTCGGTGGCCCAGCTCAGCATGTTAATGAAGCCTGGGGCCACGGCGAGGCCGGTGGCGTCCACCTCGATCCTACCCCTGGCGCCGCCGATGTCGCCGATGGCCGCGATCGAGTCGCCCTGGATGGCGAGGTCGCCTACGACGGGCGGGCCGCCGCTGCCGTCGTAGATGGTGCCGTGGCGGATGACGACGTCGTATCGGGGGGAGCAGGCGGACGCAACAAGAAGCGTGATGAGTGATGTGTAATGAGTGAGACGTGATAGGTGAGACGTGATACGGGGCATCTGGGCTCCGGGTGGACGCGGCTGATGGAAGGGCAAAGATACGCCCTAGATGGAGGGGCGCCAGTTCTTGCGTGGGAGGCTCGCCTCCTGTTCGGGCGAGGAGCCGCGCGGCAACGCGCCCTTGCGCGGCGGCATGGATTGGAGCTGTCCCTCTCCACAGCCAGTTAGGCATCAAGTCGGCCTCCTGGCCGCGCTCTTGACAAGCGTATACGCTCCTCATATACATTCGCCGTGGCCGGCTTCCCCGACGAGCTCTCCGCTTGCACTGGCTTCCAGTGGGATGCTGGCAACGCGACCAAGAACTGGGAGCTGCATAAAGTTGCACAGGCCGAGGCCGAGCAGTTGTTCTTCAATCGACCGATCCGGGTAGCGGTAGACGCGCCGCACTCGAGGGAAGAAGCGCGTTATGGAGCGCTTGGGCAGACGAGCGCGGGCCGCCCTCTCAGCGTGGTCTTCACGATTCGTGGCACACTGGTGCGGGTCATCTCTGCGCGGGATATGAGCGGAAGGGAGCGGAGAGTTTATGAGCGCGCGCAAGAAGCAGAGTAGGAAGCGGATTCCGCGGTTTGCCTCCGAGGACGCCGAGCGGCGGTTCTGGGCCACGCACGACAGCGTGGACTATTTCGATTGGGACAACGCCGTGCCGGCGACGTTTCCGAACCTCAAGCCGTCTACCACGTCGATCTCCATTCGCCTCCCCGTCCCCATGCTGGAGGAGCTGAAGGCGCTTGCGAACGAGCGCGACGTGCCGTACCAGTCGCTCATGAAGGTTTATCTCGCCGAGCGGGTGGCGCGGGAGCGGCTCCGCAGAGTACCGGCTTGATGCCTAACACCATTAAGAAGTTACCTGTCAAGGGGTTGCAGTAGTCCCATCGCGACGAGCGCAGCTCGCCGTTGTCTTCCTCCTGGCGCCCGAGTTGTCGGCCCGGGGGACCAGGCGGCTGTAGGAGAAGAACTGCCGGGCCGAGGGGAAGCGGGCGATGCCGTCGATCTCGGTGTAGAGGGTGAAGGCGTTCACCTTGCCGAGGCCGGGGGTCCAGAGGAGGCGCTGCACGTCGGCGTTCGGGATCAGATGCGGGTGCAGGGCGCGCTCGAGCGTGGCGATCTGCTCGGTGAGCAGCTTGATCTGAGCTTCATGACAGGCGGCCTGCAGTTGGTAGAGCTCATCCAGCTCGGCGACGGTCTGGACGTTGAACTTCTCCAGCAGGCGGTCGATGCTGTTCTGGGCGCTGACACGTTTCTCGACCAGGCGCAGCCGGCTGCGCATGAGGTCGCGGGGGCCGCGCTGCTCGGGGCGGATCATGTGGGCGACGGGGATGAGGTCGGCCCGCAGCAGCAGGGCCAGGACGTCGGAGTCGACCTGGTCGGTCTTGACCTTGGCGGCGGAGATGGCCTTGAGCCGGGTGGCGTGGGCGAGCACCAGCTCGACGCCCCATGCCGCGAGGAGATCGGCGAGCCAGTACCAGCTGCCGGTGGATTCGACGACGGCTTTGTGGGGACCGGGAAACTCCGCGAAGTAGAGCTGAAGCGCGAGCGGGGTGCTCGGCACCCGGGCATGTTTGACGCGCGGGCCGTCGGGTCCATAGGTTGTGATGACACAATCGCGCTGGTGCTGGTCGATGCCGGAGTACCACATGGCGTGCCCTCCTGGAGTGACGGTTCACGATCCTGGCCGATCGATGAGACGATACTCCTCGAGGGCACTTCTTGGAAATATCAAGGGAAATGGAGCTGCCGGGCCTCGGCGCGCGACGTTCTTGCACTCACCTGTGGTCGACTTGTGGGCGCCTCGGCCCGCAGCTCATTTCCGGTCCGTTAGACGCACTCGGCACATCGTCGCATGGATCGTTGGGCGGGAGCGCATTCGCGTGTCGGTTCGAGTCTGTCGAAAGACACATTGCGGCGAATGAGCCGCCCGAAACGGCGGGCGGCGCATGCAGTTGGTCTCATCATGCAGCGTTCGCAAGCATTATGATGGCACCTCTCGCCGTCGACGGCGGCAATGACAAGGTCGCGGTCATGCAGATCGATGCCGGAATGCAGCAGAGACGCCTGCGCGAGAAGAAATCCTCTTCTGGCTGGCGGAACGAACGCTCTCTCGAAACATCACGGCATTGGCGCTGGTGCTCGCGCTACATCGGCCCAGTGACCGCTGTCTCAGCGGCGCTCACCATGGTCTGCATCGCAGCGATGATGGGGTGTTCCAGCGCCGCACGTCCCGGACGACCCGTGCCCACGCGGCCATATGCAGAGACACTCGCGGTCACCGTCCGCGAGGGTACCGAACTGGTTGCGGCACTTTCGCCAGACGGCCGCCGAATCGCCTTCATTCTCCTGGGACAGGTTTGGCTGATCGATGCTGATGGCGGCCGAGCCGTGGCGCTTACGGACGCCGTGGCGGATCCCCACGAGGACTGGGCCATTGCGTGGGCGCCCGATTCCAGGCGGCTGGCCGTGTCGGCGAACCACCCTGCGATCCTATCTGCCGAGGGGATTCCGCGTTCGAGCGCGAGCCTCAGCGTCGTCGACGTAGACTCGCGCACGACCCTCCGCACCTGGCGAAGGGAACAAATCATCGACGTGGGATGGCCGCCCTCGGACGACGCGCCGGAAACCGTGGAATTCAACCGCGACTCGACCGACTTGTGGAGGTTTCCTATCGACAGCGCTCGACCGCCCATTCGTGAGCGAGCGCTTCCCCGACGGATCGGCGCCCCAGCGTACGCTCCGGGCGGCCGATCCCTGGCGTACGCCGGTCCGGTGTCCGCGAGCCAGTGGGTCCCGACCTCGGCCAGCGACCTTTGGGAGATGGACCTTGCGACACGGGCCGAGCGACGGCTCACCGCCGACTCGGCGCTCGACGGCTACCCGGCGTACTCACCGGACGGACGCTGGATCGCATTCATCTCGGAGCGATCGGGGACGCGGCAGCTTTGGCTCTTGCCACGAGACGCGGGAGAACCGAGGCCCCTCACGCGGAGCGGCGAGGACGTTTATCTCGCGCCGCTGTCGTGGCTTCCCGACTCGCGTGGTGTCGTCTACACCGCAGCGGGAAAGATCCACGTCGCCTTCGTGGACGGATCGGCGGAACGAACGCTCGAGTTTGGCGCAGACATCACTGTGGCGCGATGGAGCGGGCTGCGGCGTCCTGAACTCCCGCGACCCGGCGAGCGACACCGCGTGCGTGGGATCGTGACCCCTGAACTGGCACCGGACGGAAGGCGCGTCGCTTTCGCGGCTCTGGGCGACTTGTGGGTGGCGGATGTCAGCGGCGGTCGCCCGATGCGCCTTACCCAATCGGTTGGCGACGAAATCCGCCCGCGCTGGTCTCCAGACGGCAGCCGTCTCGCTTATGTGGTGTACGCGCCCGGCACTGAGCCTCAAGTGCGAATCCTTGAGGTGGATCGGCCGGAGCGTTCACGCACCGTGACTGTTCCGATTGGGCCGTTCGACCCCCAGTTCGAGTGGTCCCCGGACGGACGGCGCCTGGCCTGGGTCGAGGGCAACAGGATCGGGTGGACCGACGTGAGCATGGGTGAGACTCGCGTCGTCGCCAGCGCCGCCGGCCAGCTGCTGGGCTGGTCATCAAGCGGCGACTCGATCGCTTATGCGACGAGCCGCGCATCTTGGCGCGTGAGCGCTGACAGCGGTCGACCCGTGGAATCGAACGTGCCCGACAATTACGCGTCGCGTGCACGATGGGCTGCCGACCTTTCGCGGGCGGCGTACGCTGTCGCCGACAGAGGTTACCGAGTGGATGTGGCCGCAGGGAGAACACCCGTGCGCCTCACCGATCCCGCGCCGCGCCACTTCTCTTGGTCTACCCGCGGCCACTACCTCCTCTACCTCTCGGGTGCGCGCGTGAGATTGCTCGACGCGCGGAGCGGTGTCGCGCGCACGCTGGAGGTGGCGCCGTGGTACGACGTGCCGGAGCCGCCGCCGTCGCTCCTCATCCGAAACGTGCGGATCGTCGACGGCACGGGAGGGCCCGCTTCACGCCCATCGGACCTACTGGTCATAGGCGGGCGAATCGCCGAAATCTCCGCCGCAGGGGCGATGCCCTCCGCTGACGCTGTGCGCACGATTGACGCCGGAGGACGTACGCTGCTCCCTGGACTTATGAACCTCCACGCCCATCAGACCCCGTCCAAGCCGCTACTCGCGTTGAACCTCTACAATGGGGTGCTGTCGATCCGCGATCCAGGACCCGGATCGCAAGGCGAATGGATTCAGAGCCTGCGGGAGCGCGCGGAGGCGGGGGAGCTACTGGCGCCGCGGATTTTCGCAACGGGGGGCACGGTCACCGCCCATGACCGCGCAACAGGACTGAATTCGCGCGGCGTGGACCTGATGGACCCGCGGTCGGTGGCAGACCAAGTCGCGAGCATGGCCGCTGTCGGGACGGACATCATCAAGCCGTACTTCCGCAACCCGCTGTTGGACTCACGCGTGAGCGAGGCAGCCCACGCGTTAGCGCTGCCGATGACTTCGCATTTCCTCTTTCTCGGTTCCCTCGCGCGCGGGCTCGAGGGCAAGGAGCATTCACACCTCTACTATCGGGGGTGGACGGCGCTGTACCGTGCCGACGTCATCGGGGCTCTTCGTGCGTCAAACGCGTGCGTGACGCCGACACTGCTGTTCTACGCCGTCAACCAGTTGGGCGGCCGCTCCACGCGGCTTGCGCTCGATACCTCCTTCCTCACGGACTCGATCATCCGCGCCTTCGCTTCCTCGGGCCTGATCGCGGAGTCCCGTGCGTGGCTTTTGCGACCGGTGTCGGCGGCTGCTCGAGCTGCGTGGTCGCAGCGAGAAGGATGGGACCTGGAGTCTGTGCGCCGCCTGCGAGAGGCGGGCGTGCGAGTCACCACCGGCACCGACGTGCCCGCCATATTCGACGAATTCGGTGTGCCATTCGAGATGGAGCTGCTCGTCCGCGCGGGATTGACGCCGTTAGAAGCCATCCGAGCGGCCACCCTCGACGGTGCAAGCTGTCTTGGTGTCGAGAACGAACTGGGGAGTGTTGAGGTGGGTAA
Organism: Gemmatimonadales bacterium; assembly: GCA_030697825.1. Taxonomy (NCBI): domain Bacteria; kingdom Pseudomonadati; phylum Gemmatimonadota; class Gemmatimonadia; order Gemmatimonadales; species Gemmatimonadales bacterium. The sequence continues at coordinate 24,073 of JAUYOW010000330.1, forward strand.
GCGGGCCGACCTGATCATCGTGGACGGCGATCCGACGGCCGACATCCGCGACATCCGGCGCATCGCATGGGTCGTGCTCGGCGGTGCGCCGTACACCCGTCAGGAGATTATCGCTAGCGTCCGGCCATCAGGACCGCGGTAAGAAAACGGGGCAGAAAACTCCGCGGCGCACGATTCTCACTGTACGCAGATCGCGTGCGTCTAACGAACGTTGCAGCAGACGGGCGCTCAAAGCATTGTGGTTAAACGCCTGGCCAGCGCTTCTGCATCCGGTCTGGTTAGTCGCATATTGAGACGACCGCCCGCTGCTGAACTTGCACGTTAGACATCGACCCTCTTGGTGTCTTCTTCTGCACGAGCTGCAAGAGCGCGGCTGATCATCTGCTCTACTTCTTCGTTGGCATCCGACCACCGAAGCTCCGTTCTCGGGTGTTCACGCGCAAAGACTCTAAAGACCTCATCGGCGAACGCCTGCCCTATTGATTTCACACCTCGGAAGTCAAGAACCACCACGTCAAACAGGTCCAACCGTGTTACCAGCCTCCTGGCTTGGCTGCGCGAGACCAGGTTCTCGTCTCCGATCGAGGCAAGCGAAACAGGAACATGCGTTACCGAGAAGCGGTAGTGGTGGTCAGATGAGGCATGCCGATCGAAGACCTCCTTCAGCGTCATCCGCGAGCTCGGACTGATCCGCATTCCTACCTTCGTTCCCTTTACCGAGTCACCAGTCTCAAGCAGCCAGCCCTGGTCGCTGGAGGTGGCCAGGTTGAGCGTGCCGGCAAGAATTCCGAAGCGGTCAAAGACCCGACTGGTGAAATAGATACCCTCCCCAGTGTGGTGCTCCGGGTCGGTGGTCAGCCTCCCCTTCGAAAGCTCTAGCACTGCGTGCTGTTGGTCTTCGAGTCGGAGCGAGTCGCGGATCTTTCGGAAGATCCCGATGCCATCATCCACGACCTCGATCTCGAGGTCCGCGACCGACCTCTTTACCGAGACTACGACCTTGGTCCCTTCCGAGTGCTCGATTGCGTTGTTGAGCATCGCGGTGAGCCCGTACTGACAGATGCCGAGGACGTTCTTGCACAAACTGCCTAGGAGCGGCCTGACGAACTCGCGCCAGGCCCGATCCTCCTTGAGGTCCGGGCCCAGGGCGTACTCCCGGCTGTGCTTCTCGACCACCAGATCGTACCTGCGGCCCCGGGTCGCCCCAGTTGCCCGAAACGCCCCGCTGGCCACCAGCCACCGCAGGTGCCGGTTCACCGCCTGGCGCGTTACGGCGAATCTGCGGCACGCCTCCGCAACGGGATCCTGACGCTTCAGGGCGACGGCCGCGATAAGAAACGCTTTTATCCCTTCGGCTCGGTCCCTCCGCCCGGGCTTCCCTCCGTTAGAAACATCAGCCATGGAGCAGTGTTTCTAGTAGCTCGCAAATGCTTGTAGCAACGCTACTTAACAAGCAACCTCCATTTGACAATCTGCATTGCCGATATTGACAACATAGCCGCTACGGATAGGAAAGCCAAGGCCTGATGCCTGGGCCAGCGCGATGTGCCCTAACAGTCGCTGCTAAAGGTATTCCTGGCGGAGCGGCTCGACCGGGAGCGCGGCCGGCGGGTTCGGGCTTGATGCCTTAAGCTTGCATTAACGAAAAGCCCGCGAAGTGATATCCTCCGGTGTGGGAGCCACGTCTGAACGGAGACGTGCGGCACCCTTTACTGGCACTCTTGAGGAGGAATCCACATGGCCGAC
>JAUYOW010000331.1 GCA_030697825.1 Gemmatimonadales bacterium
GGATGCGGCAAGCAGCGCTTCGCGGGCGGGCGGCGTCAGCGACTGCACGCGCAGCGTGAGGGCGGCGATCACGGCGCCGGGCACGGGGAACGGCAATGGCTGTGCCGTCGTCTCACCGGCCGCGGGCCACAGTGCGGCGCCACCAGAGGCCCCGCCGGCGAGCGCCCGCAGGATCTCCACGACGAACAGGGGGACGCCGTTCGCTTCGCGGCGCAGGCGTCGTACCAGGCGTGCCTGTTCGTCCTCGCCGTACGCCGGCAGCAGCGCCCGGGTGAGCTCGGCGACATCAGCGTCGCCGAGCGGGTTTACTGTGACCTCAACGCCCGCCAGATCGTGGCCGATGCGCGAGCGCAGCGCAGTGACCCCGTCGGGAACGGCGGCATCGGTGCGTGCCGCGAGCAGCACGGTGAGCCGGGCGCGCTCGGCGGCCCGCAGGAGTGCCGGCAGCGCGTCGAGCGAGAGGTGGTCCGCGAGGTGGGCGTCGTCGATCGCGACCATCACCGGGCCCTCTTCGGCCACCGCGGCGAGCGCTTCGCCCAGGGCGCGGCCAAGGTCCGCCGAACCGGTGGCCGGCCGCGGCTGGGCTCCGGGGTAGCGACGGGCGATCTCCGGCTCCAGCATGGCCAGCACCGCGACCGCGTCCGGTGACGCCGAGGCAAGGCCGGCCGCCCGCGCGAGACCCCGCCGGACCAGCGCGGTAATGGCGGAGCCCGGGGCATCGGCGTCGGCGCCCACACACGTCATGGCGAGCAGGCGTCCGCCCTCGAGGCGGGCTCGCTCCACTACCTCCCTCAACAGCCGGCTCTTCCCGCAGCCCGGTCCTCCGCCGAGCAGCACCACAGTGACGCGCGGCGAGTCGACCGGCGCGAAGTGGGCGGCAATGGTTGCGAGCAGATGCTCCCGACCGCACAACGGCGGCGTCGCCACCAGCGTGCCGGCGCCGGTCTCCGGCGGAGCGTGATGCCGCACGCCTCCGCGGATACGCTCCGCGACCGCCGCCAGGTCCGCTGCCGGCTCCGCCGCCTGCTCGGCGCGCAGCCACGACGCGTATGCGTCGAAGCGGCCCAACGCGGCGGGAGCGGCTCCGGCCAGCGTCTCGGATAGCATGGCGACCCGCAGCGCCGCCTCGGCGCCCGGATCGGCGCGGAGGACGCGCGACCCGAACTCGAGCGCTTCCCGATGATGTCCTGCCCGCATCAGCCGGTCCGCTTCCGCGGTGAGCGCGTCCCGGAAACGGGTGCGCCACGCGTTGCGTTCCGCCGCGAGCCAGTCTTCGAAGGGCGATGCATCGGGGATCCCGAACCCTTCCAGGAACTCGCCGCGCCACAGCGCCGCGAGGCGCCGCGCGTCGCGCGCCGCCAGGGCTTCTTCCGCGTCCATCCAGTCGGCGTGAAGCAACTCGCGGTCGAGCACGATCGCGGTGCCCTGCGTCTCGAGCGCGGCGTCACCCACCGATCGCCGGATCGCGCCGCACGCCTCGTTCAGGCTGTGACGCGCACGGGCCTCGTTCTTCTCGGGCCAGAGGAGCCCGATCAGGTGGTCGCGCTGCCGAGTCCCGCCGGGGGAGCGCGCCAGGTAGACGAGCAGCGCGAAGTGTTTTCGCCACGTCAGCTCGGCCGGGGCGGGCCTGCCGTCCTGGGTAAGCTCGGGCGGCCCGAACGCCACCAGCGAGAGCGTCATGTCTCCCCCGCGGTGATGCGGTGGTGATGCTGCCGCGTACCTTGGTTCGCGGATCGCATTTCCCGGAGGCGTGGATGTCGGCAGGTGTCGCGACGGTCGCAACGGTTCTGCTGCCAGAGGAACGCTCGCGCGTGGAGGCAGCCCTCGAGGGCTCCTACATCACGCTGCACCGGGACTCGATCAACGACGCCACGCGCGAAGTGCGCCGCAATCGGGTGGACGCGGTCTTCCTCTCCGTACATCGATGCGGCGAGGTCGATCTGCCCCAGGTCGCGCGGTTCGTGCGCGAGTTCCCCCACGTGCCCGCCGTGGCGCTCATCTCCCGCAGCGACAATGAAGCCAGCGAGCGGGTCCTGCAACTCGGTGCGCAGGGCGTGCGCGCGGTGGTGGACGTCAGCGCTTCGGCCGGCTGGCACCGCCTGCGGTCGGTGCTCCGCGAGCCGAGTTCGCCGGTGGTCGCGGCCGTAATGGCGGCGCTCGATCCCGACCTCCGCGACGGGCCGCCCGACTGCCGGCTCTTCTTCGAGGTGGTGGTGCGCAGCGCTCCGGACATCAGGACGGTCGGGCAACTGTCCGCGGTGCTGGAGGCGGTGCCGAGCTCGCTGATGTCCCGCTTTCATCGCGCCCAGCTGCCCTCACCCAAGGTGTACCTGGCGCACGCCCGGCTGCTCCATGCCGCGCACCTCTTCAATGGCGGGGGCCTCAGCATCTCGGACGTCGCGCACCGGCTCGACTACTCGTCGCCGCAGAGCTTCGGCCGCCACCTGCGGGCCCTCCTCGGCATGACGGCCGGTGAGTTCCGGACCCGCTTCCCGTTCGAGGCCGCCGTCCGACGCTTCCGCGCTTCATTCGTCACCCCGTTCCGGGACCGGTTGCTCGCGTTCCATCCATTGGGAACGTGGCCCGGGGATCACGGACAATCCGCGGCGTGAGCGGCCGTCCCGGCGGGGTGATCTCGTCGATCAGGGGCGCAGCACGGCGGCGTATTCCGCCGTGTCGTGCCCGCGTCCGAGAATCGAGAACCGCACCACCGATCCCCTAAGGCGCTCCGACACCTCCGACAGCTGCTGCGACATCGTGGCGAGGCGCTGCAGGGAGACGTGCTGCTCGGTGGCGGAGCCCGCGGCCTCGGCCGCCGCCTGGGCCGACGTAGCGGCGAGCGCTTCCACCCGCTCCATCGCCTGGAGAAGCACCGTCATCCCCTCGGCTTGCTGGTGCGAAGTAGAAGCTGTCTGATCGACCAGCGCGGACAGGGACGCGATGCCGGCCAACACTTCGCGCTGAGCCTCGTCGGCCTGCTCGGCCACAACGCCGACGTCGCGGACCCTCGTCTCGCCCGCCTCCATCGTGTCCACCGCAGCCGTGACTCCCTCGCGGACCTCGTCGATCGTGCCAGCCACTTCCCTGGCGGCGCGCGCTGCCTCCTCGGCGAGCTTCCGCACCTCGGCGGCGACCACGGCGAAGCCGCGCCCGTGCTCGCCGGCACGGGCCGCCTCGATCGCCGCGTTGAGCGCGAGCAGGTTGGTCTGGCGGGCGATCCTGGAGATCGTCTTGGCGAGCCCACCGATCCGCTCCGAGAGCGGCGCCAGCGCCGAGACAGCTGCGCCACCTCGGCGCACCTCGTCGCCGATTGACACGAGCGTCGTGCCCGCGCGGCCGATCCGCTCTCGGCTCGCTTCCGCGGCCCCTACCAGCGCGCGCGCCTGCTCCGCCATGCGGGCTGCGCGCTCGTTAAGCGCGGCGGCGTCCGCGGTCGTCCGTTCGGTCCGCGCGCCGCTCGCGGCCGCGATGGACTTCTGGTCGCGCAACTGCGCGGCGAGGCGCGCGGCGCTCCCGCCCACCGATGCGCTCGACCGGCCCAGGTCGTCCGCGGAAGACGCCAGCACGTCGGAGTACGCCGCGACCTCGTCCGCTTCCCGCTGCACGCTGGAGATCGTCTCGGCGGTGCTGGCGAGCATCCGATTGAACGACCTTTCCAGCATCCCTAGTTCGTCGGCGGCGGTCGCCGCGGCGCGGACCGCCAGGTCCCCCTGCTCTGCTTCCTCCATGGTGCGCCGCATGGCGCGCAGCCGCTGCGCCAGCATCGCCGGCGCGCGGGACAGCACCAGCGTCACGACGACGATCAGGATCGCGTCGAGATACGCCCCGGCCGGCAGGTCGAGAACCGTGACGATCCCCGTAGGCGGCTCGTACCAGCGCGCGTGCAGCACCCGAGCCGCGACGTACCCGGCACCGGCCCCGGTCGCCAGCCAGGTGGTTGAGCGGCGGTTCCACTGGACCGCGTACGGGGCGATCGCCGGGAGGTAGAAGAACGCAACGCCCCACTTGCCGGAGAGGAGCACGGCGAGCGAGACGAGAACGACGTCGAGACCCGCGGCGGCCGGGAGGGCCGGGCGGCGCAGCCACCGCACTTTGGAGGAGAGCATGATCGCGGTGTTCAGCGCCAGCGCGAGAGCGGTAGCGAAGAAGATCGTGCGGAACGAAGCATCGACGAGATTGGCCGGGCCCAGGATCAGGAGCACCAGCGCGGCCAGCGGGATGCCCCACCAGCGGCGCCGACAGCTCCGGCTGATGGCGCTCTCGTCGGGCGGCGACGGCGGAGCGCGCATTGCGGACTGCGACGGCCGAGTCACGACCGGGAGACGAGCTCGCCCAGCGAGACGAGCGCATGCACGGGAAGCCCGTCGCCGGCGATCGCGTCGCGGCCACCCTCGTCGCGATCCACCACGGCGAGGACACCCACGACCGTGCCGCCTTCCTCGCGCACCGCGCGAACCGCCTCGAGGGCCGAGCCTCCGGTCGTGATCACGTCCTCGACGACCACAACCCGTGCTCCCTCGGTGAAGCAGCCCTCGATCCGGCGCCCGGCGCCGTGGGTCTTCACCGTTTTTCGCACGGTGAACCCGTGGATTTCGGGTGGGTCGGCATGGGAGGCCATGGCGATGGCGTAGGCGACGGGATCGGCGCCCATCGTCATGCCGCCGACGGCGTCCGCCACCCAACCCAGGGCGCGCACCGCGGCAAGTCCGAGCCCGCCGATGAGCGCGAGGCCTTCGGCGTGCATGGTGGTGCGGCGGCAATCGACATAGTGGCTGGAGCGGCGACCGGACGCGAGGACGAAGTCACCGTGTAACACCGAGCGGTCGCGCAGCAAGGAGATCAAGCGGTCTCGCCCGAGGGCGCCGGCGGCGCGTCCCATCGTCTCAGCGGCTGCCGCCGAACATCCCCTTCAGCGACCCGAGCAGTCCGCCCCTGCCGGCGGCCGGCGGCTGGGTCGCGGCGGCCGAGAAATCGTTCGCGAACTCGAGGACCGAAGGCTGACGTTTCTGCGGCTCGCGCTGGAGGCCGCGCATGACGACGTCCTCGACCGCGCGCGGGAAGACGAGGTCGCGCCGTGCCGTGCCAAGCGCGACGGGCGGCTGCGTCAGGAGTTGGTGGAATAGCTCACGCGGGGACTTGGCGACGTACGGCAAGTACGTGGTGAGCAGGAAGTAGGCGATCGTCGCCAGGGAGTAGATATCGGCGGACTCGCCCACCAACTCGCCGGAGAGTGCTTCGGGCGCCACGTATTGCAGCGTACCTACGAAGAAGCCGGTCCGGGTGAGCCGCTCCTCGGGCTTGAGCTCCGCGTCCCTGGCGATTCCGAAGTCGAGCAGGCGCGCCCGCTGCGTGCGCGGGTCGTAGATGACGTTCTCCGGCTTGAGGTCGCGGTGGATGATCCCCGCGGCGTGGGCCGCCTGGAGCGCCTCGCCGATCTGCTGCACGATCGTGGCCGCGAGCGGCAGGGCGAGCGGACCGGAGCGGCGCACGAATCTCGCGAGGATCTCCCCGTCCGCCCACTCGAGCGCGAGGTAGTGCAGCCCGCCGTCCGCCTCGCCGAAGTCGTACGTCTGCACCACGCCCGCGTGCTTGACGCGCGCGCCGTACGCGGCCTCGCGCAGGAACCGCTGCACCGCGGTGCGGTCGGCGCGGAGCTTGGCCCGCAGCAGCTTCACGGCGCAGACTCCGCGCTCGGCGTGCTGGGCCCGGTACACCGTGGCCGTGCCACCCTCGCCGACGCGTTCCAGCAGGCTGTAGCCGGCGACCGACGCTCCGGTGAGATCTTCGGATTGCATGGAGATTGGCGAATGTACCGTGGGGCGGCGGACGCGGCAAGTGAAGGCGGGATAGCGCCTTGACTCCACCGACCGCGCGTCCGTAGCTTGCCCGTGGTTCCCCGCCTCCCCTCGTCGCCCGAGGCTCGCACGCGCCGGTTCGTTGAACGTCTCATCGTCGGGCTGCCGTTGGCAGCACTCGCCGCATGCGGCTCGTGGCAACGCGTCGGCACGCCCGAGCCTGCCACTGCCCCGCCGGAGCGGCTTCCGGCGGTCTTCGACCCCTCGACCGTTTACCGGCAGATGGGACTCATGGTCGACGCCGGCCCGATCCCGTTCATCGGCACGGTGAAGGTGCTGGCCGGCCCGCCGCCGGACTCGCTGATGGCGGTCGTCGCGCTCTCGCTCCATAACCGCGGGCTCAGCTTCCGTCGTGACGGCGACGCCTTCCTCGCCGAGTACCGCGTCGAGCTGGTCTTCCGGCAGGGCACGGCGATCGCCCGGCAGGTCACCCGCGACGAGCGCATCCGCGTGAGCACCTTCCGCGAGACCCAGCGTTCCGACGAAAGCGTCATTTTTCAGCAATTCGTGCCACTGGTGGCCGGGCAATACGGGCTCACGGTCACCGTGCGCGACCGCAACGGCCCTAATTCCAGCCACTTCGAGCAGTTGCTGTCGGTGACTCAACTCAGCACGCCGGCAGTCACGTCGCCTATCGCGATCTACGAGGGGCGGCCGCGGACCGCCATCTCCGCGTCCCCCGACCTGGTGGCGAATCCGCGCAGCACGGCCGAGTACGGCACCGACTCGCTCCGCTTCTATCTGGAATCCTACCGCCTGCCTGCGGGGACCGCGATCGTCCTTTCCGCACTCGACGCCGGGGGCCGGGTCGCGTGGCTGGACAGCGCCTGGATCGATGCGGCCATCCCGCTCATCGGGCTGGTCTTCACGGTGCCGCCGGCCCGGCTCTCGATCGGGCGCTACGACCTCCGGGTCGCACTGGGCGGCAACGTCCTCTCGACCACGCCGTTCCTAGTGTCGTTCTCGGACCGGTGGGTGCTGTCGAACCTAGAGGACGTGATCTCGCTCCTCCGGTACTTCACCTCCCCCGACACATTGCGCTCGCTCGCAGAGGCCCCGCCGGAAGAGCGCGGTGCGGCCTGGCAGAGATTCTGGCGGGCGAGCGACCCGAATCCGGCCACTCCGGAGAACGAAGCGCTGGATCAGTACTTCGCGCGGGTGCAGTCGGCCAACGAGCAATTCCGCGAGGAAGGGCTGCCAGGCTGGCTCACGGATCGCGGCGAAGTCTTCATCTCCCTGGGCGAGCCCGACGATGTCGTGGACCGGCGGTCAGAGCTTCAAGGCCGCTCGCGGGTCGTCTACTGGGTGTACAACGAGTATCGGCTCACCTTGAGCTTCATCGACGACACGGGCTTTGGGCGCTACCGGCTCGATCCCCGCTCGCGGTCGGAGTATCTCCGCGTCCTCAACCGCGTCCGCCGCGCGACGTGACCGGCCCCGCGCGGCGCGAAATCCGGCGCCGCGTTCTCCATCTCGCTTCGGGGAGCCTCGGTCTCGCGGCGCCGCTCCTGCCGGCGCGCTTGGCCGGCTTCGCCTTCCTCGCGCTGGTCGTGCTCGCCGCGGGGCTCGAGTTCGCGCGCCTCAGGCTGCCTTGGGCACGGTCCGTCATGGAGCGGGTCGCGGGCCCGCTGTTCCGTCCGGCGGAAGCCGGCCGAGTCAGCGGCGCATTCACGCTCGCGTTGGGGTTCACCCTGACCTGGTGGCTCTTCCTCCCGGGCATCGCCGCGTCCGCCATCGTCGTCGCGGCGGTCGCCGACCCTGCCGGAGCGCTCGTGGGCAACCGCTTCGCTCCGAATGCCGGCCGCAAGACGATCATCGGCTCCGCCGCTGTGCTCGTCGCCGCCGCGCTGGTCCTGTTCGCGATGCGAGTCTCCCCCGTGCCTGCCTTCGCTGCTGCCGTCGCCGCGGCGCTGGCCGAACGCGCGCCCTGGCCCGCATCGGACAACCTCTGCGTTCCGTTGCTCACCGCCGCCGCGCTCGCGCTCACCACGTGATGGATCGCCGGGGTCGTCCGTGACAGCCGTCCGCCCCCGGTTCTTCCTCGTGGACGGGTACGCCCTGATCTACCGAGCGTTCTTCGCCATGCTGTCGCGGCCTTTGACGACGAGCCGCGGGGAGAACACGTCGGTCGCCTGGGGCATCGCGAACTTCCTCCTGCGCCTCAGCGACAAGCATCGGCCCGACTACGTCGCCTGGGTCCACGACGCCGGTACCAGCTTCCGCCACCAGACCTACGCCGAATACAAGGCGACCCGCGAGAAGCTCGACGAGGAACTCCAGCAGGACTTCGACCAGTCGGTGACGCGGGTCGAGGGGTTGCTGAGCGCCTGCCGCGTGCCGCTGGTGGCGGTGGATGGCTACGAGGCCGACGACGTCATCGCCACGCTGGCCATTCGCGCCGAGGAGGCGGGCCTCGACGTCGTGATCGTCTCGGGCGACAAAGACTTCTATCAGCTCATCACCGGGCACGTGTCTCTGCTCAATCCTGGCCGCGGCGGACCGGCGGCGGTCGAGGAGCAGCTGGTGACCACGGCCAATGCGGCGGAGCGGCTCGGTGTGACCCCCGAGCAGACCGTGGACTTCCTCGCGTTGATGGGCGACACGGCGGACAACATCCCCGGCGTCACCGGCGTCGGCGAAAAGACCGCGCAAAAGCTCCTCGCCGAGTACGGCACGCTGGACGCGATCCTCGCCCACGCCCACGCCATCCCGGCCAAGCGGGTGCGCGAGGCGCTGGAGCGCGAGGCCGACTTGGCACGGCTGTCGCGCGAGCTGGTCACGCTCCATCGCGACGTGCCGGTCGAACTGGAGCTGGAAGCGTTCGCCGCTCGCGAGCCGGATTGGCCGGTCTTGCTGGCGCTGATGAGCGAGCTCGAGTTCCACTCGCTGGTCAGGACCGTGGGCCCGCGCGCGGGCGCGGCGCCAGTGGCGCCGGCGGCAACGCCGTCGGCGGGGCCGGCCTACGCTCTGGCCGACACGCCGGAGGCCTTGGCGGACGTCGTGCGCCGCGCCCGTGCGGCCGGCGTCTGCGCGCTCGACGTGCGCGCCACTTCCCCCGAAGCGATGCGCGCCGAGCTTCTGGGCCTCTCCCTTGCGATAGCAGATGGCGTCGCGTGGTACCTCCCGTTCGGCCATCACTCTCCCGGCGATGTCTTCGAGCGGACCGAAGTGCGCAACCTGCCGCCGCTCGGTGACGCGGCGCTCGCGCCACTCGCCGCGATGCTGGAGGACGTCTCGGTCGCCAAGGTCGGGCACGACATCAAGCCGGCACTGCTGCTCCTCCGCCGCGCGGGCGTCGCGCTCGGCGGGGTCGCGTTCGACACGATGATCGCGAGCTTCATGATCGATCCCGGCAAGCGCTCGCACGCCCTGGATGCGCTGGCGCTGGAGCACTTCGGGTTCCGCATGCGCGCGCTCGAAGAGATGACCGGCAAAGGAAAGAGCGGGAAGCCGTTCGCCGAGGTGCCGGTGCGGGAGGCAGCCGACTACGGCGCCGCGGCCGCCGACTACACGCTCAGGCTGCGCTCGCTCCTGGAGCCGACCCTGGCCGACCACAGCCTCATGAAGCTTTTCCGCGAGGTGGAGATCCCGCTCATCGGCGTTCTGGTGGAGATGGAATGGGAGGGCATCGGCGTTGATATCGCCGTGTTCGAACGGCTGACGGCGGAGTTCAGGAACGAGCTCAGGGGCCTCGAACGCGCCATCCTGACGGCCGCCGGCTCGGACTTCAATATCCAGTCCACCCCGCAGCTCCGGCACGTGCTGTTCGAGAAGCTCCAGCTCCCCGTCCTCAAGAAGACCAAGACCGGTGCGTCCACCGACGCCGAAGTGCTCGAGGAGCTGGCGGCGATGGGGCACGAGGTGCCAAGACTGCTACTCGACTACCGGGAGGTCTCCAAGCTGCTCTCGACCTACCTCGAGGCGCTGCCGGCCGCCATCAACCCGCGCACCGGCCGCATCCACACGTCGTTCAACCAGATCGGCGCCGCCACGGGCCGACTCAGCTCGAACGACCCCAACCTCCAGAACATCCCGGTCCGGACCGCGCGCGGTGAGGCGATCCGGCGCGGCTTCGTGCCGCGTCCCGGCTGGCGGTACGTCGTCGCCGACTACTCCCAGATCGAGCTCCGCCTACTCGCCCACCTCTCCGGCGACTCGGCCTTCGTCTCGGCGTTCCAGGCGGGTGGCGATATCCATCGCCAGACCGCCGCGGTCATCTTCGGGGTCCCGGTGGACGACGTGACGGCCGAGCAGCGGGCGCGCGCCAAGACCATCAACTTCGCCACCATCTACGGCCAGGGCCCCCACGCGCTGGCCCGCCAGCTCGGCATCCCATACGACGAAGCGAAGCGCTTCATCGAGGAGTACTTCGCGCGATTCGCCGGGGTGCGCGGCTTTCTCGACGACACGGTTGCGTCCGCAAGGCAGAAGGGGTACGTCGAGACGATCTTCGGACGCCGTCGCTACATCCCCGAGCTCAAGGACAAGAACTTCAACATGCGCGCCTTCGGGGAGCGCACGGCCACCAACTCGCCGCTCCAGGGCTCGGCCGCCGACCTCATCAAGATCGCGATGATACGCGTGGCGCAGTCGTTGCGCGATGGCTTGCGCGCCCGCCTCCTCCTCCAGGTCCACGACGAGCTCGTGGTCGAGGCGCCGGCGGAGGAAACGGAGGCAGTAGCGCAATTGATGAAGCGCGACATGGAGGGAGCGGCCGCCTTGACCGTACCACTGGTGGCGAGCGTCGGCATCGGGCGTGACTGGCTCGACGCCAAGGCCGGCTGATCGCTTGCCGGTGCCGAACGCGGACCATACCGTGCCATACCGTCCCTTTCCTAGCGTGACGTGGCGGGAATTCCGCCGCCGGCGCGACGGGCTCGAGCATGCGCTGGACGGCGGGCTCTGGTTGCATCGCTACACCCTCGACGATCGCCCGATGGCCCATCTGGTGAGCAGCGACCGGGACGCGCTCCTCGGGTGGGGCGCGGCGCACGGCTTCGACGAGCGTTGGCTCCAGTACAAGCCGCTGCGTGACCCCAGGACCGGCATCCGGATCCCGGCCTGGCACTGGGACCTCTGGGAGGACCAGGTCCCGCCGAGGGTCGGCGAGCCGTGAGACCGTTGCTGCGCACGGTCCGGTCTTGCAGATTGGCGGGGGCGGGGGCGGGAGCCGGCGTGTCCGGCCACGACCCCGGGACCGGCGAGGTGTCCACCACCACGGGAGCAGGCACGTGAACAGGGCAACCAGTTATTGGCGCTGCGCGCTGATGCTGTTCGGCATCCTAGTTGGCGTGTCCGAGGCTGCGGTCGCGCAACGCGCGGCCGCCGTGGCCCCGCTCGTCGCGGCGCGACCAGGCTCGCTCGCCTCCATGCCCGACCTGGTCATCGCCTTCACGCCCGACACCAACTACATGTTAGTCTTCCCATCGCTCTGGGAGCGGCGCAGCGTCTACCGCCAGGTGCAGGCGGAGTGGACGATCGTGGAGCTTGCTTTCACCCGTGACAGCACCCGCGCGGCCCGCGTTACCGGCAAGGCGGCCGGGATGTACATCAACGGAGCGCCGGTGGGCGCGGGCCGCATCCGCCAGGTGCTCCCCGGCTTCTGCGGCGATCCGCCCGCGTGGTGCCCGACCCGCGCGGTCGTGGAAGTCGTCGGCTCGCTGAGCCGGACCGAGCCGCCCATAGTGGCCGTGAGCCCGCCGCCCACCCACAGCGCTGAGACGGTGGACCCGACCGACGATGAGTTCGCCGCCGCTACCCAGGCGCTGCTGGTGGTCTTCCGTACCGCCGCCGGCATCCGCATCCGGATCACGGCAGAGCAGATGGGGACGCCCACGGTCTATGCGATCAATGACATCGACAACGAGCGGCGGCTGATCGTGGCGGCGGGATCGCTCGATCTGGGCGGGGGCGGTTCGTTCAGCGGCCTGGTGGTCGGGGTCGCGGCCGACACGGTGTTGCGCGCCGCGAGCGGCCGAGCGAAGCGGCTGACCGCAGGCCGTTCCGAGGAGCTGCGGTCGGTGAACGCGTTCGACCTCAACGGCGACCTGCGTGACGAGCTACTGCTCGCCTGGAAGAGCGGCGACGACTGGCAGTTCGAGTTGCTGGCCCCGGACCGGCTGAGCCGCTTCTCGCAGCTGTGGCGCGGGCCAGACCTCTCGCTGCCGGCCGCTGCGCCCGCCCGCCCGCGCCGGCGCTAGAGCCGCCCCCGGCCCGCGGTGGCCAGATTGGGGAGTTACTGCTCCACCATCTCCGCTGTGACCACCCCGAAGTAAGGCGTGCCGGCGTTGCCCTCAGCCGTCCAGTGGGTCTTCCACGCCGCCGCTGGCGCGGCGGTAGTGGCCGGCACCGGGCGGCCGCCGGTAGCCCGGCCACCAGTTGAACCGCCCCGCGAGGTGCATCACCGCGGGCACCATCACCATGCGGATCAGCGTCGCGTCGAGCAGCACCGCCACCGCGAGCCCGAACCCGATGAGCTTCACCGCCAGCACGCGCGCGAACGCGAACGCGCCGAAGACCAGGATCATGATCAGGGCGGCGCTCGTGATCGTCGCCCCGGTCGCCGCGAGGCCCGCCGTCGTCGCCGCGTCGTTGTCGTGCGAGAGGTCGAACTCCTCCTTGATGCGCGCGAGCAGGAAGACCTCGTAGTCCATCGATAGCCCGAACACGATCGCGAAGACCAGTACCGGCCCCAGCACGAAGATCGCCTCGGTGGGCCCCTCCAGGCCGATGACCGAGCCCCCCACGCCCCACTGGAAGACCACCACCGTCAGCCCGAACGTCGCCGCCACCGAGAGCGAGTTCATCACCACTGCCTTGATCGGCACCAGGAGCGAGCGGAAGACCAAGGCGAGCATGACTCCCGTCGCCCCCAGCACGAGGATCACCAGCAGCGGGAACCGGCCCAGCAACTCGTCCCTGAAGTCCAGATTCGATGCGGCGAACCCGCCCACGAGCAGCTCGGCCTGGTCGAGTGCGGGCAGCTGGCGGATCGAGATGGCCCGGATATGGCGCACCGCGTCGAGCGATCCGTCGAGCGACACCGAGTCGGCCAGGAAGACGTCCATGGCGGTCGCCGACGCGTCCCGGCTCAGGAACGCCTTGAAGGCATCGGGGAGCCGCCCTCGCGCCCGGGCGGTGTCGGCGTACAGGTCCACGTACCAGTACAACGGGATGCCAGGGCGGAGGTCCACCATCCCGCGGACCTCCTCGACGCGCGGATTGGCGCGAATCGAGTCCGTGAGCATCCGGAGCCCGCGCAGCCGGTCCACGTCGATCGCGTTGCTCCCCGCCGGCAGGTTCACCACCACTTTGATCGGCGTGAGCGCGGCGCCCTCTCCCATCTGCTCCAGCACCGCGAGGCCCTCTCCGGCGTCCGTGTCCCTGGGGAACCACCCCGAGCCCGGCATCCCGATCCTCAACCAGAACGAGGGCGCGGCAAGCACGAGGATCGCCGCCCCAGAGATGATGACGGCGCGCACCGGGTGCTTTGATATGCCGAGCGCGTACCGGTTCCAGCCCACCTCCGAGCGGAATCTCGCCAGCCTGGCCGCAAGGCCCTTCGGCCAGTCGATGCGGTGACCGAGAATGGCCAGCACAGCCGGCAGGAACGAGATCGAAAGACCGACCGATGTCGCGACCACGATGAGCCCGCTGACGCCCACAGAGCGAGTCTCCGAGAGCGGGACGACCAGCAGCGCCGCCAGGCCTACCATCACCGTTGCGCCGGAGGTGATCACCGCGGAGGCAGCGGTCCTGATGGTCGTCGCCGCGGCGGCCAACGGGTCAGCCCCCGACGCCATCTCCTCCCGGAATCGGGTCAGCACCAGGAGGGAATAGTCGATTCCGACGCCGAGCCCCATCATCGTGGTGATGTTGAGCACGAAGATCGACATGGGCATGAAGGCGGCGATCACCGCGATCACGCCCAGCGTGACCGTGATCGCGATGAACCCCACGGCCACCGGGATCAGCGCGGCGACCAGCGCGCCGAAGGCGATCACGAGCAGCAGCCACGTGAGAGGGATCAGGTGGCGTTCCAGTGAGTTGGAGTCCTCGGCCGCCACCGTCCGCGTGTCGTAATCGAACGCGGGGCTCCCGGTCACGTGCGCCTCGAAGCCGGGAGCGGCGCGGACCTTCGCTTCCCGGATCGCCTCACGCAACCGCGGGACGTAGCTCGTGGGGTCGTTGTCGTTGTGCTGGCGAAGCCCCGCCACGACGAACGTGGTCTTGCCGTCCGCGCTCCGGAACCGCGCGGCCCCGGCGCGCCGCCAGTTGAGCGTCTGGAGTACGAACGGGAGCCGGTCGAGTGTGGTGGTGAGCGAATCGACCCAGGCGGCGTACGCCGGATCGTCGAGCGTGAGGGAGGCGTGGCGCACCGCGACGACGACGAAGTTCGCGAACGGCGTGCCGATCCGGTCGCGGACGATCTCCTCGGCCCGCGTGGACTCGGAGTTGGGCAGGTTCTGCCCGCCGACCTGGAGGCGCTGCTGGAGCTCGCTCGCCACGGGTACCATCAGCGCGGCGAACAACACCCACACCACGACTATCGGCCAGCGCCATCGGACGATGAAGTTGGCCGGCAGTGGAATCAACGTTCCGTCCCGGGGATCAGGCGGTGAGACTGGCGCAGGACGCGCGCAATACGCGGATAGGGATTCTGGCCGTTCGGGCGCGGTTTCGCAATCACGGCAGGTTTGCCCGTCGCCCGTCGCCAGGCCATGATTCGATGACGATGGCGAGATCCGGGAAGGCCGGCATCCTGCTGACGGCGTTCGCGTCGCTGCTCCTCGGCGCGGTGGTCGTCGACATCGTGCGCCGCGCCATACCGGCCCATCTTCCCGCGGCCTCGCCCGAGTCCGCCTCGCCCATCGACTTGGAGGCTCCTTCGCCGTCCACGCCCCCGGCCGCCACACCGTCGCAGGACGGCGACCTGGCATTCTCGGGCACGACGGCTCCGGCGCGGCCAACCACCGCCGCCGACTCGACGCGCCACGCCGAGGTTCGGGGGCGCATCCGACTCGAGAGCGGGGGGACCTACCTGGTCGAGATGCTCGCGGGTGGCGATTCGATGCTGCGCCGCTGGCCGGAGGAACGCACGCGGACACCGCTCCGGGTCTCGGTCATCCGGCAGGCGGTGGATGGGTTCCGCGAGGACTTCGTCGCCAACGTCGCCTGGGCGGTCGGGCGCTGGAACGGCGCCCAGCTCCCCGTGCAGATGGAGTCGGAGAGCGACACGGCGCGCGCCGATATCGTAGTGACTTGGGTGAGGCAGATGGACAGCAACCGGACCGGCCGCGCCGATGTCACCTGGGACATGCAGGGGCGGATCCGGCGCGTCGCCGTGACCCTCGCCACCCACTCTCCCGACGGGAGCCTGATCGTTGGCAGCCAGATGGTCGCGCTGGCGCTGCACGAACTCGGACACGCCCTCGGCCTCAACCATTCGCCGGTCCGCGCCGACGCACTCTTCCCTGAGACCGCGGCCATCGAGCTGACCGAGCGCGACCGCCGCACCGCGCGACTCCTCTACGCGCTGCCCATGGGCAGCTACCGCTAGCGGCAACTGCCCCGACTACTTCGACGGGAACAGCCGCGGACGGGCTCCCGTTTCGAGCGCCCAGCCGATCCGGTAAGCGTAGTCGGCGTATCGGAGCAGACCCGCGAACGGAAAGCTCGCCGCCCAATGGTCCGATGCCTGATGGTAGTGGTCCCATCTACGGCGCAATACGTCCGAGGCCTCCGTCGTCAGGCCCTCGTACGGACCGGGCGAGGGCACGAGGAAGACGGCCGGCACTCCGATGCGGAGCAGCGGGAAGTAGTCCGAGTTGGGTGAGGCCGGCCGCACCTCCGCCGCCCACCCCGCGCGCCGCGCGACGTCCACGGCCAACTGCCCGAGGCTCGAGCGGTCGCCGCCGGCGACGTGCCAGCTCACCACCGGCGCCGGCGGCGCTCCGGCATCGAGGTTGATCGCGCCCACGATTTCGGCGGCCGGCACGAGAGGGTGCGCCGCGAAATAGTCCGAGCCGAGCAGGCCGCGCTCCTCGCCCGTGAACCAGAGGAACAACACCGGCCGCGGTGGCCGTCGCCCCGTCACCATCGCCTCGGCGATCCCCAGCAGCATCGCCGTGCCCGACGCATTGTCGGAGAATCCGTTGTAGATCGAGTCCCCGCGTTCGTCCGGTGTCGAGACGCCGAGGTGATCGTAGTGCGCCGTGTACACCACGAACGCATCCCGCTGCGTCGAATCGGACCCGGGCATGATTGCCGCCACGTTGCGCGCCGCTACTGCACTGGCACGCACCGCGATACGAACGTCGATCCGCCTTCCGGGCAGCGCCCGGGGACGGTCCGCCTCCGCGGCGACGTCGGTGCCTTCCAGCAACCGCTGCTCCAGCTGCGGACTCGCGATCACCGCCGGGATGTCGGGGATCATAGACGAGACCGCCTGAGCCTCCTCCGCGATGTACATGCGCGACGGCCCGCGGCTTCGCACGTAAAGACCGTACAGCTCCGGGTCGCCCAGGAGTTGCACGACCCCCGTCGTTCCGCCAGCGCGCAGCGTGTCGGCGGCCGCGGCCTCCGGCCCGAACACGCCGCGCATGACCGCGACCTTGCCGGTCAGGTCAGGGAGCCGGTCGGGGTGGACCAGGATGTCGCGCGCCGAGCCGACGTAGACGAGGTCGCCGGAGAAGCCGGTCAAGGTGCGGGCCGTGCCCACGTTGGGGATGAACCCGCGCGGGTAGAAGAACTGGAAGACGATCGCGGAGTTGCTGTCGCGGTCCGGCACGCGCAGGGTGATGGAGGTATTCGTCCGGTCGATCTCCGCCTCTACCAGCGGTACCGGCTGATATGGGCTGCCCGCCGGCCCGGCTCCCCTGAGACCGATCCGCTCGGCCTCGGTGGCAACGTACAACGCCGCCACGTCGGCGCCGCGCCGGCCCGTCCCCCGTCCCTCGAGAAGGTCGTGCGAGAGGAACCAGGTGTGGGCGCGCAGGCGCATCGAGTCGATTCCGCCGGAGGTCTGACCGGACAGGCGCGCCGGCGACCCGAAAGCCAGCGCAAACGCGGCAAGCGCAAGTCGCGCAACGGCTTTCCGTTTCATGCGCCCAGGCTAAGCACCCCACTGGCGCGGCGGCAAGTTCGGCGCGAACATTCACCCATGGCCGCTGGTAGTCCGCGCGTCATCACGAGCTTGCTCGCGGGCCGGGAAGCGGCGGGACCGACGCTCCAGGAAACGCTGGACGATTGCGCCAAGATGGGCCATCTCTGGCACCCCGAAGCCGACGACGCCGTCCGCTGCTACGCCTGTGGCCATCGGTGTCTGATCAAGCTTGGCCGCCGCGGCATCTGCAAGGTCCGCTACAACGAAGCCGGCAGCCTGTACGTGCCGCACGGCTACGTCGCGGCCCTTCAGTCCGATCCGATCGAGAAGAAGCCGTTCTTCCACGTGCTCCCCGGCTCCGACTGCGTGACCTTCGGCATGCTGGGCTGCGACTTCCATTGCGGCTACTGCCAGAATTGGCTCACCTCGCAGGCGCTGCGCGACCCGGGCGCCGGTGTCGCGCCCACACGCATCACCGCTGAGCAGCTCGTCGAGATCGGCGTCGGGCGCGGAGCCCGGGCGATCGGCTCGTCCTACAACGAGCCGCTGATAACCGCCGAATGGGCGCTGGATGTCTTCAAGGTGGCGCGTCCGGCTGGACTCAGGACGTGCTTCATCTCCAATGGCAACGCCACCGCGGAAGTGCTCGACTTCATCCGCCCCTGGACCGACTGCTACAAGATCGACTTCAAGGCCATGCAGGACCGGGCCTATCGCCAGCTGGGCGGAGTGCTCCAGCACGTACTCGATGCTATGAAGATGGTGCACGAGCGCGGGTTCTGGATGGAGCTGGTCACGCTCGTAGTGCCGGGCTTCAACGACCACCCCGACGACTTGAAGCGCATGGCCGGCACGATTGCGGCTATCTCGCCGGACATTCCATGGCACATCACGGCGTTCCATCAGGATTACAGGATGACCGACCCGCGGAACACCACCGCCTCGGATCTCATCAAGGCGTGTGAGATCGGACGCGAGACCGGGCTCCAGTTCGTGTACGCGGGCAATCTTCCGGGTCGGGTGGGCCGATGGGAAAACACCTGGTGCCCCAGCTGCGGTGATCTCCTGATCGAGCGCTTTGGCTACCAAATTCTCCAACAGCGCATCATGGCCCAGGGCACCTGCCCATCTTGTGCCGCTCGCATCCCTGGCGTCTGGACCTGAGTCTCTCCACGCGGTGACCGCCGCGCGGGAGTGGACGCTCATCTACGACGGCGACTGCGCGTTCTGCCGGCGTTGCGTCGCACTTCTCGCGCAATGGGATCGCCACGGCCGCGTGCGCGCCGTGCCGTTTCAGGAAGAGAAGGCCCTGGTCGGCCTCCCTTCGATCCCGCTCCGCGCGCTCCACCAGGCCATGCACCTCGTCGCGCCCGACGGCGCCGTGCTCCCGGGCGCCGCGGCCGTCCCCGAGATCCTGCGGCTACTGCCTGGTGGAACCCCGCTCTCCTGGGCGTTCGCAGCACCCGGCGTACCAAGGGTCGCGGCCGCGATCTACCGGGTCGTTGCCCGGAACCGTCATCGGCTGGGGTGTGGGTCCGCGACCTGCCCGAACGGTCTCCCGGGTTGAACGCCGGGGCGCTTTGGGGTACGTTGCCGTGACGAAGGGAGTTCTGAGCCGATGCCAACTGAAGACCAGGTCCGAGCGGCGCTGCGCCGGGTCAAGGACCCCGAGCTGAACCTCAACATCATCGATCTCGGGCTCGTCTACGAAATCGCCGTTGACGATCAGACCGCCGATGTGCACGTGCAGATGACGCTGACTTCGCCCGGCTGCCCGGCCGGCCCCGAGATCATGTCCGATGCCCAGGCAGCCATCGAGGGCTTGGAGGGTGCCGGAAAGGTGGACATCGAGTTGGTTTGGACGCCCTACTGGACGCCCGAGCAGATCGACCCTCGGCTGAGGGCGTTCTTGGGGGGTTAGCTCGCCAGGGCCTTGAGGAAATCCTCGCCCAGCACTTCCACCTGCCACTTCCGCATCTCGGGGATCGTCCGCAGCGCACCCGCCGCCTTCGGCATCGCCCGCGCCACCGCTTCCAGCGTCCCCTTGGGACAAAGCACTCCAGGGTCGAGCGCGAGTCGCTCGGCCGCCGCGTTGCGTACTGTCTTGAGCCGCTCGACGCGCCCTTCGAACTTCGGGTCGGAGGCACGGCGCTCGCCGTGCGGAAAGCGCGGCAACTCCTTTTCCGGCACCGCGAGGCCACGCTCGATAGCTCCAAGGAGCGCATCGCTACGCTGCTCCACGATCCGCGGGGAGATGCCTTTCCAGTCCTTGAGCGCCTCAGGCGTCCGCGGTCCCGCGCCCGCCAGATCGAGGAGAGCTTCGTTGGAGACCACGCGGAAGCTCGCCCGGTCCAGCTCTGCCGCGACCTCGTCCCGCCAGTGGACCAGCTCGCGCAAGAGCGCCAGGCCGCGCCGCGACAATAGCCGTGCGCCCTTGACCCGCAGGTACGAATCACCGTTGGTCTGCGGCGGTGACCAACGCAGCTTCTCCAGTCGCACGAACTCCTCTTCCGCCCACGCCAGACGCCCGTTGGCCTCGAGTGCGGCGCGGAGCGTGTCCCTTAGCGCTGGGAGATATCGGGTGTCGGTCGCGGCATAGTCGAGCATCTCGGGCGGGAGCGGCCGGCGCGACCAGTCAGCGCGCTGGTACTTCTTGTCGAGCGTCACGCCCACATGCTTCTCGAGCAGCGCCGCCAGGCCGATGGCCGGCTCGCCGAGGAGCTGCGAAGCGATTCTCGTGTCGAAGAGACGCCGGGCCCGAACGCCGTAGTCCCGGTCAAGGATGCGGAGGTCGTAATCGGCGTCGTGGAACACGACCTCGACCTTGGGGTCGGCGAGCAGCGCGCCGAGGGTGCTGACGTCGGTCACCGTGAGCGGGTCGATGATCGCCGTCTCGCGACGGCTGGAGAGCTGGATCAGGTAGATCCGGTCGACGAAACGGTGGAAGCTTGCGGCCTCCGTATCGACCGCGACCAGTGGTTCCTTCCCCACCCGCTGCACCAACGCCTCAAGCTCGGCGGCGGTGCTGACATACCGGTGCGGCGTGGGCCCTTTCGGCGCGGTCACCATAATCAAGGAAGCTCGCCGGGCGACGCGGCTTGGCGCAACTGCCGGGCAGTCGCTGTTTCCACCTATCCACGTCGATACTCACGGATTCTTCAACAATGACGTGTTGATGTGTAGATGATGTGTTGACAGACGGCAGACCTAGCTAATAACTGACGCTATGATGTATTTATGATGTCTCGATACTGACGCTACTATTTGCAGTGGCGCGTACATCCGGAGGTGGAAACCTCGCGAACAAGACTCGGCCGCGACGCTCGCCAAGGTACCTTCGCTCAGCTACCTTTGGACCTTCAACGTCTTTTCTTCTTCGACCTTCAACTCTTCGACGTCCTATATCGTGAGCCGACTCCCTCCCGTCACCATCACCGTCTACCCGTACGACTGCGATTCGTATGGCCACCTCAACGAAGCTGCGTACCTCCAGGTCTTCGAGCGCGCGCGCTGGGAGGCCATCGCCAAGACGGCGGGGAAGGATCTTTTCCGGCGCCATGGCGTGTGGCCCGCCGTTCGGCGCGCGACGGTGGATTATCACCTGCCCGCGTTTCCGGGCGACGTGCTCGAGATCGAAGTGCAGATGGAGAAGCTGGGGCGAACGTCGATGGAGCTGCGCCAGCGCGCCAAGCGTTCGTCCGACGGCGCGCTCGTGGCCGAGGCCCATCTGGTCTTCGTGATGATAGACGGCTCAGGGAACCCCACCCCGGTGCCGGAGGAGATCGGGGGCCTGTTCGGGACGCGGGTTTCGACCCGCGTCGGCGAGGTGGTGCGTTACGACGTAGGCGAGGTCACGCTGGCCGCGGACGTCCGAGGCGACGGGCCGGCGCTGCTCCTCATCCACGGCTACCCGCTCGACCGCTCCATCTGGGCGCACCAGGTAGCCACCCTCGCCGGGTGGCGGCGCATCGCGCCGGACCTCCGCGGTCTAGGTCTATCCGACGCGCCGGCCGAAGGGTACTCGATGGCGGCCTATGCCGATGACTTGGCGCGGCTGCTCGATCGTCTGCGGATAGACAAGGCTGTGATCGCCGGGCTTTCGCTGGGGGGGTACATCGCTTTCGAGATGTTGCGGCGTCACCGGATCCGGGTGGCGGGGCTGATCCTCGCCGACACGCGGGCGGAGGCTGACGACGAGGACGCGAAGCGCGCTCGCGACGAGGCGGCTGCGCTGGCGGTGTCGAAGGGGGCGACGGCCATCGCGGAGCTGATGATCCCGCGCCTGCTCGGCCGCTCGACGCAGCAGACCCAGCCGCAGGTCGTGGACAGGCTGAGGGAGATCATCGGCCGGGCGTCGGTGCCGGGTATCGTCGGGGCGCTGCGCGCCATGCGCGACCGGCCTGACTCCACGGCGTTGCTTCCGACGATCGATGTGCCGACGCTGGTCGTGGTGGGGCAGGAAGACGAGCTGACGCCGCCGGCTTTGGCGAAGGCGATGACCGCGGCGATCCCGTCAGCCGCGATGACGATCATTCCGAGCGCCGGCCACGTGACGTGCCTGGAGGCGCCCACAGCGGTGAGCCGGGTGTTCGCAGAGTTCCTGGAAGCGGTGAGGTAGCTACGCTTTCTTCAGCGGCTTCCCCGGCGGATTGTCGCTCGCGAAGACGTCCTTGTTCATCGCGATGTACTCTTTCCACTGCGGCGGGACGTCCTCTTCGGGGAAGATCGCCGTGACGGGGCACTCCGGCTCGCAGGCGCCGCAGTCGATGCACTCGTCGGGGTGGATGTAGAGCATCGTCTCCCCTTCGTAGATGCAATCTACGGGGCAGACGTCCACGCACGAACGGTCTTTGACGTCGACGCAGGGTTGAGCAATCACGTACGGCATCTATGTGCTCCAGCCATAAGGCGTTTCGGACCGGTGTTCAGGCTCCTTGGCGCGATTTAAGGGACGGCCGATGCGGTGTCAAGCCCGCACGCGGCCGTCTCCTTTTCGTGGCTCAGCGTCCGACGGTGACCCCCAAACGCTGCTGAGTGCCAAACACGTTCGAGCCCTGGTAGGCGTAGTCCAAGGTGAGCGGGCCGAGGACCAGTCCGCCGCCGAAGCTGATCGCCTTGGTCCCGTAATCCGCGTCCGCCCCCGAAGCGAATCCGAAGCGCCCGAGCAGCTCGAAGCTCCCCGGTCTTCCGAGGCCCAGCTCGGCGCCGCCCACGATACGGCCGGGCGCACCCTTGAGGCCGACGTAGTCGGCGGCCAGGGCCAGGTGCAGCGAGCCTTCCGGGCGCAGCGGCCGGAGCTCGATGCCGGCGCGCAGGGTTTGCGGCAACGGCGAGGAGAAGTCTGCCAGGTCCACGCTGCCGCCGACGAACTGGACGCTCGCCCCCACGGACACGGGCGCGCCGGCGCGTGCCGGCAGCCGGAGCCCGGCTGAGAAGCTCATGGAGGAGCCGGATTCGTCAGCGACGGTCGTCGAATAGTAGTTGACCGCGGCACCCACGCTCAGCGAGCGGCCAAGCGTGAAGGCCGCCGCGCCGGTCGCGGCCAGCTCATTCGCCGACAGGGAGTTTCCCGTAGGTGTGCCTTGGCCGCCGCAGCCGTTGCACACCAGCTCATCGATGGAGCCGAGGTTGAGGTAGCGGGCCCCGACCGCGACCCTGAGAGCAGAGGCGCGGAAGCCGAGCGCCATGGAGCCTGCCTTCGCGCCGTCGAAGATGGTCTGCCCGGATGCGTGCAGCGTGAAACCCGCCACGGTCGCGAGCCCGGCCGGGTTGGCGAACAGGCTGGCGATCCCGCCCGTGGCGGTGAGGGCGCCGCCCATCGCGGCGGCGCGCGGCACGGTGGTGAGCTGGAGTACGGTGGCGCCGGACTCGCCGTTGGCGCGGTCCACGGTCTGGGCGGAGGCGGCCGCCGTGGAAGCGGCCGCGAGCGCGAGGGCGGAGACGACGGTTCGCATGGTCATGGGTACCGCCTTAGCGTGACGGGCTGAGAATCATGAGGCGCCGCCGCAGGATGCCGGTGCCGGTGTCGATCACCACCAGGTACATGCCGTTAGGAAGTCCGGGTGACTCGCCGCGCACGTCCCATACGTAGCGGTTGGGCGGGAGCTGTTCCAACAGGCGCACCCGGAGTCCCGAGAAGCTGTAGATCGCGACGGACCGGGGAATCTGGTCGTAGCTGAAGATCACCTGCCCGTTCCGGACCGGGTTCTCCGAGAAGATGAACGCTTCGCCGGCGGCGAGGATCGTGGCCGATCCGAGCGTGCTCGATCCCGCGAGCGACACCGTCGCGGGAAGCGTCGAGAGAAGACCAGTCGCGTACACCGTCGCGGGCGTCAGCCCAAGCGTGTCTCCCTGACGGAGCCGATCCGTCAGGGTGAGAACGGCGAGCAGCGTCTGCGAGCCACCCGCCGCAACGTTATGGTTGAGCCCTTTGAAGGTCGCGCTCGCCCCGGCCGCGAAAGGGTTGTTTACTGTGGCGAGCGGCGGTCCGCTCGGCACCATGCCGGTGCCTGCGGAGTCCCGGTAGAGCGCCAGCTGCTGCACGAGTGCGCTCAGGGAGTTGCCGCTCGTCGCGGACACACGGAGCGAGTCCACCCGGGCACCTTCCAGGCTCGTGGCGCCGATGGTGAGCTGGAGCGCCGCCAGCGCCCCCACCTGAAGCCGTGCCGTTGGCGGGCTCGGCCCCGGCGCGACGGCGAGGGCGGCCTGACCGCCGATCGTGAACCGTCGGAAGGAGAAGCTCACCGGCCCGAGCTTGACGGGGCGCGTGCCGCTGTTCTTGCCCCGCGCGTAGACGTCGGCGCTGTCGAGCCGGAACTGGATCGCCTGTCCCCAGGTGGCGTTATCGGCGCCGTCGCCGAGTACCACCCACCACCGGTCTCCGGGCGGCAGGATCCCCCCGTTGCCGGGCAGGACGCGAACGACTCCCCCGCTGATGTTGAGGGAGGTGGCCAGCACCGGCTCGCCGCTGCCGGCCACCCCATTGGAGTCGAGGTCGGCGACGAGGCGCATGTTGGTCAGCGAGTTCGCCGCCAGATTGCCGGTGGTGCGTAGGATGAGCGAGTCGACGATCGTGGACTCCCCCTGGACAACGAACCGCACGTGAGCCAGCGCCAGGGCGGTCGCCGTGCGCAGCACGGCGGCGGTGTCCAGCACCGGCCCGCCGTAGGCGAGCGTGGATTGGATGATGTTCAGGCTGCTGCCGGTGACCGGTAACCCGGTCGTGACGATGGCGCTGTCGGTGACCAGGCCGCGTCCCGAGAGCGAGTCCGTCCGGAAGTCGATCGTGCCGCCCACGGTCGCCGTGATCGGGAAGTCGGCCACCACGAGCCAGTTCTTGGTCGTCGCGGCGCTCGCCCGCGGGTCGCCGCTCGGCGTGAAGCTCGCGGCGACCGTCGCGCCGGTGACGGTGCTCGCGATGGTCGCCTCGCTGCTGTCACCGGTGTCGAACACGCCGTTGCCGTTGGCGTCCCGCACCAGACGCAGGTTCTGCAGCGAAGCGGCTGGCGTCGCCGTGCCGCCTATCGTGCCGACGAACCGACGCAGCGAGAATCCCTCGGAGGCATCGGGCGTCGCGTTGAGGCGCAGGAGCACGACATTGGGCTGGCCGGTCGTCGCAACGCTGGAAACAAGCGCACCGCCCGAGGAGGCCGCCACCGTACCGATGGCCTGGGCACGCACCACGCCTCCGCTGATCGCGATGCCCGAGAAGGTGACATCGCTGGCGTCGCTCACCTTCTGAGCGGTGATGTTCGCCGCCGCCTCGAGGTTGAGCTGGAACGTCTGTCCGTTGGTCGGTGTGCCGTTCAGGGCGTACGCCGCGAGCAGGTAGACGTTGGCGCTGACCGGGAGGTTGAGGGAGAGCCCCGTGAAGACGGCCTCACCATCGTTGGTGGGAACCGCGACCGTTCCCAGCAGCACCTCGCTTCCGCCCACCGTGCCGGTGCTGTCCACGTCCGCGTAAAGCGAAACGCCGATCACGCCCGTGGCGTCGTTGCCGGTCCCCGTCGACCGCAGGCGGATGCCGGTGAGCGTGAAGGCGTCCGTCTGGCTGCCCGACAGACGAACCTGAAGCGAGGGGATGATCGAACGCGGCAACACGAAGGGACCGCCTAGGCTGCCGTTCGAAGGTCCCGCGGTCGCGGTCAGGTTGGCGGGCGTCGCGCCCAGCGCCATCTGCACGTCGAGCTTGCCATACCCCCACGACGCATTGGGGAGCGGTGCGCCGACCGGCGAGCCGCTCGCCGTGTTGTAGGCGACGGCCGTGAAGCCGTCCGAACGCGCGCTCCCCGCGAGAATGGCGCGCACCAGTTCCGGGGTGAGTCCCGGGTTGCGTTCGAGGAGCAAGGCCGTCGAGCCCGTCACCATCGGGGCCGACATCGACGTGCCGCCCGCGATGGTGTGTACGCCGTCGGTGCCCACCAACAGCGGGTTCGGAGCCGGGGTCGTGTTGATCGAAAGCGACGAGAAGATCGCGGTGCCCGGAGCCGAAATGTCCGGCTTCTGGCGTGCCACCGCATCGCGGACGGGTCGCGATGGACCGGACGACGAGAAGGTGGCGAGATCTCCGAGTGTGGAGCGAACCGTGAATGCGACATTGTTTCCGCCCTGCGAGTTCCAGGACAGCCTGGTGGTGTGCGCCGCGACGGTGATGGCCCGCGAGGCGTTCCCCGGCGACCCGACGATGTTGCCGTTGTCCCCGCCGCCGACGATCTGGGCTTCGAGGAACGTGGCACCGAGCTGCGAGGCGTAGAGCCAGGTGTCGAAGCGCCCGTTCCCCAGACGGCGGTTCATCTGGACGGTGACCCGCCAGGTACCTGGAGCCGGTGTCTGGGTCGCCACAGCGTCGAAGAACTCGATCTCCACTTGTCGGTCGAGGTTCTGCGGCGCGAGCCCGGAGGAGGCGTTGTCAATGAAGATACGTCCCTGCGCGTCGTCGGTCGCGGCGGCGGCGTCGCCGGTGCGCCGGGAGAAGGATGTCCCGTTCGGTCGGGTGACCGTCACCGTCACGGTGTCGCGCGCGTCGTACCACATCGTGAGCAGGACGAAGTCGTTCGACGCGCCGGTGGCCCCGGAGTAGGACGGGACGACCACCGTGAACTGAGCCGTGTCGCCCGTGTTGAGGGTGCGCGCCGCGTGGATCAGAAACGGCGTGTTGCTGCCGGTTCCAATGTTGTTCTGGTTGCTCCCCTCGTTGCCCGCCGAGATCACCACGATCTTGCCGGGCCCCGAGAGCGAGTCGATCGCCTGCTCTTCGGCCATGGTCCCGTCGTGCGGCCCGAACTGCCCCCCAAGGCTGAGGTTCACGACCGCCGGCCGGCCTAGGGTCGTCGCACGCTTGAAGATGTACTGGATGCCCTCGATGATGTTCAGGGTCGAGAAGCTGCCGTTGCCGCCCTTCACCACGATGAGGTTCGCATTCGGTGCCACGCCGGTGTACTGGTACGCCGGCTGGCCAGCGCCGGTCGCGGCGCCGTTTCCGGCGGCGATGCCGGCGACGTGCGTCCCGTGGCCGAAGGTGTCTTGTTGGCTGCAGCCGTTGGCGTTGATCAGGGCGGCGTTGCACTCGTTGCCTCGACTGAAGCTCTGTCCGCCGATCACGCCGGGCGGCGTGCCCGACACGGTCTGGTCCCAGAGGTAGAGGAGCCGGCTCGTGCCGTCGGGGTTCCGGAAGTCCCCGTGCCGGAAGTCGATGCCGGTATCGAGGATGCCCACGATGACGTTGCTGCCGGTGGCGCCGGTAAACGTCGTACCGGAGACGCTGCGGACCAGATTGGCCCGGATATCGACCATCGCGAGGTCGTTGCGCAGGCGCACGTAGTGGGCGGCCTGGATGTACCGCACCCTGGGATCGCCTTCGAGCCCGGCGAGCGCGGAGAGCGGGAGGCGCGCGCCAATGAGCGAACCCGCCAGGACGCGTACCTCGCCGCCCACCGCCTCGATGAGGCCGGGGATCGAATCCGTCAGCGAGATGAACGCGTCCACGAACATCTCAACCCGTCCGGGACCTCGCGTGAGGACGATCTGGTTTGCGCTGGGGAGTCCCACGGCGGCGGCCACGTCTTCGACCCGGGTGACGCCATTGGCGCGCGCGACGACGTCCGCGTCGCGGAACGGGCGCAGCAACGGGTCGAGCTTGGCCACACCGTTCTGCCCCAGTGCGGGGGCCGCGGCAACGAGGAGCAGCGCACCTTGGGCAAGGAGCACACGGAAACGGTGCACGCGTCCTCGGTGGTCAGAGTGATGGGCGAGCTGGTGGATGGCTGCCAATATGTCGCGCCGAGCGCCGGCACGGCAAGAAAGTAGATGAGTTGCTGTCTCCCCGGGGGTGGTGACGGCGGCCACGTCGGAAATGGGTTCGATTCACCTGGGCGAGAGCAGGAGCCCTCTCCGGGGCAAGCCCGGGGAGGGCTCCTTTCGCTTCGCTCGTAGCACGCGACCCGGGGTCGAGTGCTGGCTCAACCTAGCTCACCGGCATCACCACACTGTCACCAGCTCGTCACCAACGCGGCTAGTCGCCCAGCGCGCCCGCCGGCTCCCGCGCGGCCCCCTGCTCCGCCGCCAGTTCGGCGATCCCCTCCTCCAACTTCCGCGTGATGTGCATCGAGCAGAACTTGGGCCCGCACATCGAGCAGAACTCCGCGCTCTTGAAGTACTCGGCCGGCAAGGTCTCGTCGTGGTACGCCTGCGCCCTTTCCGGATCGAGCGACAGCCGGAACTGCTCGTTCCAGTCGAACTTGAACCGCGCCCGCGAGAGCGCGTCGTCGCGGTCGCGCGCGCCCTTGCGCCCGCGCGCCAGGTCGGCGGCGTGGGCCGCGATCTTGTAGGCGATCACCCCCTCGCGCACGTCGTCCTTGTTGGGCAGGCCGAGGTGCTCCTTGGGGGTCACGTAGCAGAGCATCGAGGCCCCGTACCAGCCGATCATCGCCGCGCCGATCGCGCTGGTGATATGGTCGTAGCCGGGCGCGATGTCGGTGACCAGCGGGCCCAGCGTGTAGAACGGCGCCTCGTGGCACCACTGCTGCTGGAGCCGCACGTTCATCTCGATCTCGTGCATCGGGATGTGGCCCGGCCCCTCGACCATCACCTGCACGTCGCGCGCCCACGCCTTCTCCGTGAGCTCGCCCAGCACCTTGAGCTCGGCCAGCTGCGCCTGGTCGGTCGAGTCGGCGACCGAGCCCGGCCTGAGCGAGTCACCCAGCGAGAGGGTGACGTCGTACTCCGCCGCGATCTCGCATACCTCGTCGAAGTGGGTGTAGAACGGGTTCTGCTCCCTATGCGCCACCATCCACTCGGCCATCAGCGAGCCGCCGCGGCTCACGATCCCCGTCACCCGACCCATCACCAGCGGCAGGTGCTCCAGCAGGATGCCGCAGTGGATGGTCCAGTAGTCCACGCCCTGCCGCGCCTGGTGCTCGAGGTTGCCGAGCAGCATCTGGGGCGTGATGTCGGGCACTTCCTTCACCGACTGCACTACCTGGTACAGCGGCACCGTGCCGATCGGCACCGGGCTCGCCGCGACGATCGCCTCCCGGATCTGGTCGATCCCGCCGCCGGTGGAGAGGTCCATGACCGTGTCCGACCCGAAGTGCACCGCGAAGTGGAGCTTCTCCAGCTCCCCTTCGACGTCGCTCGTCACCGCCGAGTTGCCGATGTTGGCGTTTATCTTGACGCGCGCCACGGTGCCGATGCCCATCGGCTCGAGACGGCCCTTCAGGTGATTGACGTTGGCCGGGATGACGAGCCGCCCGCGCGCCACTTCGGCGCGCACCAGCTCGGGCTTGAGCTCTTCCCGCTCGGCGACGAACCGCATCGCGTTGGTGATCTCGCCCTTCCGGGCGAAGTGCATCTGGGTGACTTTCATTCGCGACTCCCTACGCCGGTATCAGCCGGGTCAGGTTC
This sequence comes from Gemmatimonadales bacterium, assembly GCA_030697825.1. Lineage (NCBI taxonomy): Bacteria > Pseudomonadati > Gemmatimonadota > Gemmatimonadia > Gemmatimonadales > Gemmatimonadales bacterium. The sequence continues at coordinate 28,861 of JAUYOW010000331.1, forward strand.
AAAGGGTGTGATCTCAGCCCGCCTTGGCGGGCACCCCTGTCATCGCGGAATATGGATGGTCTGCCAGGTGAGGTAAAGGCCGAGCGCCGCGAAGATGGCCGCCGCGCCCACGTCCACCAGCTGGAGCGCTCGCCGGGTGACGAACCGCCGGCCCCAGGCGCACAGCCCCGAGACCACCAACCCGTAGATGACCGCGCCCACAAAGATGCCGCCGTAGAGCGACGAGCGCGTGGCGAAGTCGCCGCCGCCGATCCCCGCCCCGACCGACCCGATCACCGCCAGCAGCACGACGACAGCGAACGGGCTCGCCAGGCATAGCAGCGCACCTACCGCGAAAGCGCGCCCATGGCTCGTTCGCTCGGCGGGGGTCAGCTCCGGCTCGCGCCGCGAATGTTGGTATGCGCTCCACGCCAGCCAGAGCAGCAACGCGGCCCCGGCGCCGCCGATCGTCACCCGCAGCGAAAGCCGGGACATGATCAGTTCCGCGCCGCCGACCGCGACCGTGAGCCATACGGCATCCCCGACGATCGCGCCCAGGGAGACCATCAGCGCGGCCATGAACCCACCCGTGAGGCCGCGCCGGATGATCTCGACGTTGACCGCGCTCACGGGCAGGCAGTACACGATTCCGCCGAGGATCCCGGCCAGGAAAGCGGCTAGCATGAGGCGCCGAATGTAGCGCGGGAAGCGGCCCGCGAGTAGCATCGAAGCGTGCTCAGCCTGCTCCTCGCCCTCGCCACGGCCGCCGCGCCGCAGCAGCCGACGACCCTCGACGTCCCCGTCTACCGTGACTCGCTGTACGGCGTCTCGCTTCCCCGCCCCTTCGACGACTGGGTCTTCGAGCCGGCGTCGAGCCGTGGCACGACCACCGTCATCTTCCATCCTCGCGACGCCTCCCTGCGCGAGCAGCTTTGGGGCGCGCTCGTGCTGACGACCTTCAACCGCGACGTGCCGATCGGCCAGGTAGCGGACCAGCGGGTGCTCACCTCGTGGCAGGCTACCCTCGGGCCGTCCTTCACGCTCCTCACGCGCGACTCGATGACGGTGGTCGGGCTTCCGGCCATCCACGTGGTGATGGGGGGCACCATCGACCACGCCGTGCTGGACGTCGAGGAGTACCTCGTGGCACGCGGCGGGGACCTCATCCTGCTCCAGTTCAGGTATCCGCGCGGCCTGCCGCGCGACTCCATCGCGGCCGGCTACGAGCGAGTCTTCGACGGGATCCGCATTCGCGGGGCCCCGGGCGAGCGCGCCTCGCCGCAGACCGCCGCGGATGAGGCGCGGCGCCCGCGGACGGCGATGTGGAGCGCGTTGCGCGCCTCGCCGTGGCGCCTCCAGGCCTATGACGCACTGGTGCGGTACGACACGACCCAGCCGCGGCTGGACTTGACCGCGCGCCTCGATCTCGCGAACGACGATATCGTGCCGCGTGACTCGGTCGCTTTCTGGCTGGCGCCGTTCCTGGTGGCGGACAGTGTGCGCGCGGGCCTGGGGCGCTCGATCCCGCTGGGTTCGGGCCCGGTGCAACGAGTAGCGCTCGGGGCCAGAGTGGCGCCGCAGGGCCAGAGCACGGTCACCGTCTACTATCACGCCACACCCGATCGCACCGGGGCGGCGCGTGATGTCCGTATCACCCGGGAAGAAGCACTCGTTCTCCCGGATTGGATCCCGCGCGTCCAGTCGCCGACGGACTCGTCCGGCCAATACGCACAGGTGCCGCGCGCCCGCCAGACGCTGCGCTTCGATCTGCCGGGGGAGCGGCGTGCGGTGGCGCCGGGCCGGCTCACTTCGGAAGTCACTGCCCTCGGCAGGCGGAGGATGACGTGGCTCGCGGATGACGCCGCGGTGGGCGCCTCGGGTTTTGCGATCGCGAACTACCGGACCGAGTCCCGCGATGTGGGACGGCTGCGCCTCAAGGTCTTTCTCCGCGACTCCGGCGAGGCGGCCCCTAACCCCCTGAACGACTCACTCGTCGCGCAGGTCGCCCGCGGCTGGTCCTTCTATTCGCGGGCCTTCGGCCCGCTCGAAACCTCTGACATCTCGATTGTCGAGGGCACGCTCGATGGGGTCCGGGGAGCCCCAGGCGTGCTCTTCGTCGGCGCGGGAGTGTTGCCGCCGGCAAACCTCATCTTTCGTGAGATGGCGCGCTCATGGTGGGGAGGCGCGATCGCCGCGGCCGGCCCGGGCTCGGCGTGGATCACCGACGCCTTCCCGGCCTGGGCCTCTATCGCCGCGCGGGGCGTCATCGAGGGCGATACGGTGCGCCAACGTTTGGTGCGCGAGGCCGAATCGGCGTGGCACCTGGCAGTAGCCGGTCACGACGACCCGCCGCTCGCCGGCCTCAGTGTTGATGGAGACTCCAGCCTGGCGCTGCTGCTCGCCAAGGGCGCAGCTGCCCTCGAAGCTGCCCGGCGTGCCGCCGGCGAAGCACGCTTCAGGGAAGCGATCCGCACCTTCGCCGCCGAGCATCGCGCCGGATGGGCGCGAGTCGCCGCTTTCCTCCCTCTCCTCGGCCCCGAGGCGACGGCCGTCATCCAGCCCTATCTTTTCGGCCCCCAACCACGTTAGATTCGACTTCGCGAACAAAAGTATTGACGAAGTTGGGGGACCTATGGCTAACGGCGACGCTTCCCTACCCGGATATCGGGGCCTCAGAGGGCAGATCCTCCTCGAGGTCAAGAAGTCTCAACCTGTTACAGCTAAGCAGCTTAGCTCAGTTTTTGGGGTGTCCGCCAATGCCATCAGGCGGCACCTGAAGGAACTCGAGCTGGCTGGCCTCGTTCACTTCGGGCGTGAACAGCACGGCCTCGGCGCCCCCGCCTTCGCCTACCGCCTCACCGATGAGGGCGAAGCCCTCTTCCCCAACGGCTACCGCGACGCGCTGACCGAACTCCTGGAGCAGGTGGCCGAGCGAGACGGGCGCGGCGCGGTGGTGCGGCTCTTCGAGGAGCGCTACGCGCAGCTCACGCGCAAGCTACAGAGCGAGCTGGCGGTGGCGCCGCATGAGCGCCGCCTGGACGTCGTCGCCCGCATCATGACCGAAGCGGGCTACATGGCGGACTGGAGCGAAACTGACGGCGCCTTCCAGTTCGCGGAGCACAACTGCGCGCTGCGCGCGGTCGTTCAACGGTTCCCGGAGGTCTGCGCGGCCGAAGAGCAGTTCCTCAAGGACGTCCTGGGCGCCGAGGTGGAGCGGCGGGCTCACATCGTCAACGGCTGCAACGCGTGCGAGTACGCGATCAGCTTCGGCGCGGCTTCACCCGTCGTAGTCCCCACGCCCCGCAAGACGGCAGCGCCGGACCAGAGGCAGCCATGAGCACGATGATCGAAGCCCAGGTCCTCCAGCCCTACAAGTACGGCTTCGTGACCGACATCGGTGCGGAAGTCATACCGCCGGGCCTCAACGAGGACATCGTCCGACTCATCTCGGCCAAGAAGCGCGAGCCCGAGTTCATGCTGGAATGGCGACTCAAGGGTTACCGCCACTGGCTGACGATGAAGGAGCCGACCTGGGCGAACGTCCACTATCTGCCCATTGACTACCAGTCGATCGTGTATTTCTCGGCGCCGAAGCAGGAGAAGAAGCTCGGAAGCCTCGAAGAGGTGGACCCGAAGCTCCTCGAGACGTTCGACAAGCTCGGCATCCCGATCTCGGAGCAGAAGCGCCTCGCGGGCGTCGCGGTGGACGCCGTGTTCGACAGCGTTTCAGTCGCTACCACGTTCAAGGGGGAGCTCGCCAAGGCGGGCGTCATCTTCGGCGCCTTCTCCGACGCGGTGCGCGACCATCCGGAGCTGGTCGAGAAGTACCTCGGGACGGTGGTGCCCTACACCGACAACTACTTCGCGGCGCTGAACGCGGCGGTATTCAGCGACGGCTCCTTCGCCTATATCCCGAAGGGCGTCCGCTGCCCGCTCGAGCTCTCGACCTACTTCCGCATCAATGCCGCGTCGTCGGGACAGTTCGAGCGCACGCTCATCATCGCGGAAGAAGGAGCGTATGTCAGCTATCTGGAGGGCTGCTCCGCGCCGGTGCGCGACGAGAACCAGCTCCACGCCGCCGTGGTCGAGTTGATCGCGTTCGACAACGCCCAGATCAAGTACTCGACGGTGCAGAACTGGTACCCCGGGGATGAGAACGGCAAAGGCGGCATCTTCAACTTCGTCACCAAGCGCGGCAAATGCGCCGGCGTCAACTCGAAGATCTCGTGGACGCAGGTCGAGACGGGCTCCGCGATCACCTGGAAATACCCGGGTTGCATCCTTCAGGGCGATGGCTCGGTCGGCGAGTTCTACTCGGTGGCGGTGACCAACAACCGCCAGCAGGCGGACACCGGCACCAAGATGATCCACATCGGCAAGAACACGAAGAGCACCATCGTGTCGAAGGGGATCTCCGCCGGGAAGGGCCAGAACACGTACCGCGGCCTGGTGAAGATCATGAAGGGCGCCACCGGGGCCCGGAACTACTCCCAGTGCGATTCCATGCTGATCGGGGACCAGTGCGGGGCGCATACCTTCCCGTACATCGATGTCCGGAACAGCACCGCGATCATGGAGCACGAGGCGTCCACCTCCAAGATCGGCGAAGACCAGATCTTCTACTGCAAGCAGCGCGGCCTCTCCGCCGAGGACGCGGTGTCCATGATCGTCAACGGCTTCTGCAAGGAAGTCTTCAAGGAGCTGCCGATGGAGTTCGCTGTCGAGGCGCAGAACCTCCTCGGGATCAGCCTCGAAGGGAGTGTAGGATAACGTGCTGCAAGTAACGAACTTGCACGCCTCGGTCCAGGGCAGCGAGATCCTGCGCGGGATCGACCTCTCGGTCAACGCGGGCGAGGTTCACGCCATCATGGGCCCTAACGGCTCGGGGAAGAGCACGCTGGCGCAGCTGCTGGCAGGGCACCCGGCGTATGTGGTCACCGAGGGCACGGTCCTCTATGAAGGAAAGGACCTCCTGGAGATGGCTCCCGAGGAGCGCGCCCGCGAAGGCGTGTTCCTGGCGTTCCAGTACCCGGTCGAGATCCGCGGCATCACCAACGCCTACTTCCTGCGCTCGGCGCTCAACGCGACCCGGAAGTACCGCGGCCAGGAGGAGCTCGACCCGCTCGACTTCCTCGGGATTCTCGATGAGAAGCTCAAGGTGATCGGGTGGGACGACAGCCTCATGAACCGGCCGGTCAACGACGGCTTCTCGGGCGGCGAGAAGAAGCGCAACGAGATCCTCCAGATGGCGGTGCTGGAGCCCAGGCTCGCCATCCTGGACGAGACCGACTCGGGCCTCGACATCGACGCGCTCAAGACGGTCGCCGAAGCGGTGAACAAGCTTCGCCGCCCCGACAACGCATCGATCATCGTGACGCACTACCAGCGGCTGCTCAACTACATCACGCCGGACTTCGTTCACGTGTTATCGGGCGGGCGGATCGTGAAGTCGGGCGGCAAGGAGTTGGCGCAGGAGCTCGAGGCGAAGGGCTACGACTGGCTCAAGGACGAGGCGGTGGCGGCGTGAACGCTCCGCGGGTCCTGGATCGCTTCATGGCGCAGCACGAGGCGTTCGCCAGGAACGGCGGGAAGGTCGCGCCCGAGTGGCTACGCGTCCTGCGCGCTGGCGCACTGGCGCGCTTCGCGGAACTCGGCTTCCCGACGACGAAGCTCGAGGCATGGCGCTTCACCAGCGTGCAGCCGATCGCCGAGACCGCGTTCGCGCCCGCGAGCGAGGCCTCCGGTGAGTTGCCGGCTGGGAAGTCGCTCGAGCGGCTCGAGCTGTGCGAGGCGCGGCGGCACCTCGCGGTCTTCGTCAACGGGCGGTTCGTCGAGGCGCTGTCGTCGGTGGCCGGCCTGCCGGCCGGCGCCCGGGTCGGCAGCCTCGTCGGCGCGCTTGAGCGTGAGCCGGAGTTGGTGGAGCGGCATCTGGCGCGGCAGGCGCTCCTCGACGATAACGCGTTCGCGGCGCTGAACACGGCGTTCGTGCACGATGGAGCGTTCGTCTACCTGCCGGAAGGCACGGTCATGGAAGAGCCGGTGCAGCTCCTCTTCCTATCGATGCCGGGCGCGGAGCCGATGGTCTCCCACCCGCGTAGCCTCATCGTGGTGGAGCGGATGGCGCGGGCCTCCGTGGTCGAGACGTATGCCGGACACGGCGACGGCGTCTACTGGACCAACGCCGTGACGGAGGTGGTCCTCGGCGACGGCGCGCGCGCCGATTGTTACCGGGTGCAGCGCGAGAGCGAGCGGGCATACCATGTCGCCACGACCCAGACGCGGCAGGGCCGGGACAGCGTGCTGTCGGTCCACGCCGTGGTCCTGGGCGCGGTTCTTTCGCGTCACGACATCGGCACCGTGCTCGACGGGCCCGGCGGCAAGTGCACTCTGAACGGCCTGTACCTGCTCGAGGGCAGGCAACACGCGGACCACCACACCACCATCGACCACGCCCAGCCGCACTGTGAGAGCCACGAGTACTTCAACGGCGTGCTGGACGGGCGGTCCCGCGGGGTATTCAACGGCCGGATCATCGTGCGCAAGGGCGCGCAGCGCACCGACTCGAAGCAGACCAACAACAACCTCGTGCTCTCCGAGGAAGCGCGCGCCGACAGCCAGCCGCAACTGGAGATCTACGCCGACGATGTGAAGTGCACTCACGGCGCGACGCTCGGACCAATCGACGAGAAAGCCCTTTTCTATCTCAAGAGCCGGGGTCTTTCGCCTAACGAAGCGCAGGGTCTCCTCACCTACGGCTTCGGCGCGGAGATCCTGGACAGAATGGAGATCGCGCCGCTCCGGGTGCAGCTGGAGCGGCTGGTGCGCGCGCGGCTGCTCAACCGCGCCCGGGGGCGGCGGGCGGCGTGACGACGGCCCAGCGAGCTGCCACGGGCCAGCGGGCCGGCGGGCCGGAGCGAACGGACTTTGCGCTCCTGAGAACGGACTTTCCCATCCTCCAGGAGCGGGTGCACGGCAAGCCGCTCGTCTACGTGGACAACGGGGCGACCAGCCAGAAGCCGCGCCAGGTGATCGACGCGATCTCCCGTTACTACGCGACCGAGAACGCCAACGTCCACCGCGGCGTCTACTGGCTGAGCGAGCACGCGACGGCGCTCTACGAGGGCGCGCGGGAGAAGGCGCGCCGCTTCGTGAACGCGCGCGAGGCGCGCGAGATCATCTTCGTGCGCGGCACCACGGAAGCGATCAACCTGGTGGCGAGCAGTTTCGGCCGCGCCAACCTGTCGGCGGGCGACGAAGTGCTCGTCACCGCGATGGAGCATCATTCCAACATCGTCCCGTGGCAGCTGATCTGCGGGGAGCGCGGCGCCCGGCTCCGCGTGATCCCGATGGACCAGCGCGGCGTGCTGTGCGTGGACGAGGTCCCGAAGCTCCTCGGCCCGAAGACGAAGCTGGTCGCCATGGTGCACGTCTCGAACTCGCTCGGCACGATCAATCCGGTGAAGGAGATCGTGGCGCTCGCCCACGCGCGCGGGATCCCCGTGCTCGTCGACGGCGCACAGGCGGCGCCGCACCTGCCCATCGACGTGCAGGACCTGGACTGCGATTTCTACACGGTGTCCGGCCACAAGATGTTCGGGCCGACCGGCATCGGGGTGCTGTACGGCAAGGCCGAGCGGCTCGATTCCATGGCGCCGTACCAGGGCGGCGGCGACATGATCCGTTCGGTCACGTTCGAGAAGACGACCTACGCGCCGCTCCCGGCGAAGTTCGAAGCGGGCACGCCGCATATCGCGGGCGCGGTCGGGCTCGGCGCCGCCATAGACTATCTGGCCGCGCTCGACTGGCAGCAGCTCGCCGCGCACGAGGCGGATCTGCTGGCGTATGCGACGGGATCGCTGGCGCAGGTCACCGGGCTCCGGTTGATCGGCACCGCGCCACACAAGGCGAGCGTCGTCTCCTTCGTGATGGACGGCGTTCACGCGCACGACGTCGGCACGATCGTGGACCAGGAGGGCGTCGCCATCCGGACCGGCCATCACTGCACCCAGCCCGTGATGGACTTCTTCGGCGTGCCGGCGACGGCGCGTGCGTCGTTCGCCTTCTACAACGACCGCGATGACGTGGACCGGTTGGTCGAGGCGGTGAAGAAGGTCCGCGAGGTGTTCGCCTGAATGGCCGACCTCGCCGATCTCTACCAGCAAATCATCATCGACCACAACCGGAATCCGCGAAACTTCAAGCATCTCGACGACGCCAACCGCACCGCTCACGGAGACAACCCGCTCTGTGGCGACAAGATCACCCTCTACGTGCATCTGGACGGCGAGGTGATCTCCGACGTCGGCTTCCAGGGCTCCGGCTGCGCGATCTCACAGGCCTCAGCCTCGCTCATGACGAGCGCGGTCAAGGGCAAGACCACGGCCGACGCCGAAGCGCTCTTCCACGCCTTTCACGCGATGGTCATGGGTGAGACCGGGGCGGGAGACCCGAAGGCGCTCGGCAAGCTCGCCGCCTTCGCCGGAGTGCGGCAGTTCCCTGCCCGGGTCAAGTGTGCCAATCTTCCATGGCACACGCTTCACGCCGCTATCACCGCCTCTGCGGAGCCAGTCACGACCGAGTAGTATTCGGGCCGATGGCGCCACGAAACCGCAGCGTACTTTACATCATCGCCCCGGAACGCTTCCGCGACGAGGAGCTGCTCGAGCCCCAGCGTGCGCTCGAGGGCGCCGGCCACAGTGTGCTGGTGGCGTCCACGAGGCGTGGCGTGGCGGTCGGGATGCTTGGCGCTCGGGTCAACGCCGAGGCAAGCTTGAGCGAAGTGCTCGCCAAGGACTTCGACGCGCTGGTGTTCGCGGGCGGCGCCGGCGCGCCGTCGCACCTGTGGGACAGCGACCCCGCGCTTCGGCTCGCGCGGGAGATGTATGCCCTCGGGCGGCCGGTGGCGGCGATCTGTCTCTCCTGCCCGGTGCTCGCGCGGGCGGGTGTGCTGGCCGGCAAGCGCGCGACGGTCTTCCCCGATGCGCGCGCGATCATCGAAATGAAACGCGGCGGCGCGACCCTCGTAGATGAGGCGGTCGTGGTGGAAGGCATCATCGTCACCGCTCGCGGACCCGAGGCCGCTCCGGCCTTCGGCTCCGCGCTCGTCAACCTCCTGGGATCATGAACAACGACCTGATCGTCGAGATCGACGCCATCTCCAAGCGCTTCGGCGACTTCGTCGCCGTGGCCAGCCTGTCGCTGCGGGTGCCGAAGGGCGCGGTGTACGGCCTGCTGGGCCCCAACGGCGCCGGGAAGACCACCAGCATCCGGATGCTGATGAACATCACGATCCCCGACCAAGGGACCGTGAAGCTCTTCGGCGACGATCTGGGCGGCCGGCACCACAGCGCGCGCATCGGCTACCTGCCCGAGGAGCGCGGGCTGTACCGCAAGATGAAGGTGCGCGACACGCTGGTCTTCCTCGCGGAGGCTAAGGGTGTGGCGCGCGCGGCGGCCGGCCGCAAGGCCGACGAGTGGCTCGACCGCCTGGGCCTCGGCGAGTGGCGGCTGCGGAAGGTGGAGGAGTTGTCCAAGGGCATGCAGCAGAAGGTGCAGTTCATCGCCACGATGCTGCACGAGCCGGAGCTCCTGATCCTCGACGAGCCGTTCTCGGGCCTCGACCCGATCAACCAGGACGTGCTCAAGGAGATCATCGTGGACCTCTCGCGAAAGGGGACGACGATCATCTTCTCGACCCACCAGATGGACGTGGCCGAGAAGATCTGCGACCACGTCTGCATCGTGGCGCGCGGGCGGAAGGTGCTTGACGGCACGCTGTCGGAGGTGAAGCACGTGCACGGCGGGACGCACGTGGCGGTGGCCTTCGAGGACGGAGCCGACACCGCCGCGGCGCTGGCCGGCGTCAGTGGTCTGGTAGCGAAGGCGGACGACTACGGCGTCTACGCGGAGCTGGCGCTCAGGGACGGAGTGGACCCGCAGGCGCTGCTCGAGCAGCTGATGCGCTCGGGCGCGAGACTGCGCCGGTTCGAGCGGGTCGAGCCTTCCCTGCACCGCATCTTCCTCGACAAGGCGGGTCCCGACGCCGCTGCTGAGTCCCAGCAGGAGCCGGCCCATGCGTAAGGTCTGGGCGGTGATCCGGCGCGAGTTCGTCGAGAAGGTGCGCAACAAGTGGTTCCTGATCTCGACGCTCCTGGGGCCGGTGTTCATCATCGCGATGTTTGTGCTGCCCAGTCTGCTGGCGACCAAGACGGGCCGAGTGAACGACATCGTGATCGTCAATGAGGGGAGCGGGCCGTTCGCGGAGCGGGTGCGGACGCAGCTGGTGGCGAGCGGCCGGTTCCTGGTCACCATCCTGCCGGTCGAGGCGGACCGGTACACCGCGGTGGCCGACTCGCTGACGGCGGAAGCGCGGCGCCAGGCGCTCGACGGGTTCCTGACGCTCACGGCGGCGACGATGGAAGCGGGCACGGCCGAGTACCGCGGCCGCAACGTCTCGTCGTTGCGGGACATGAGCGTCCTGGAACGCGTGATCCGGCAGACGTTGGTGGTGGAGCGGCTCACCCGGCGCGGCATCGATCCGGCGATCGTGCAGGAGGCCCAGGGTCGGGTGGACTTCAAGACGCTGCGGATCAGCCGGCGCGGCACCACCGGGGCGTCGAGTGAGGTGACCTTCTTCCTCGGCTACTTCGTGGGGCTCATCCTCTACATGATCATCCTGATTTACGGGATGGGGGTGATGCGCAGCGTGCTGGAGGAGAAGCAGACCCGCATCATCGAGGTTCTGGTTTCGAGCCTCCGGCCCTTCGAGCTGATGCTCGGCAAGGTGATCGGCGTGGGGGGTGTGGGACTCTTCCAGTTCTCGATCTGGGGCGCGGTCGGCTACTTGATGGCGCACTTCCGCCGGCAGATCCTTGGCTTCTTCCACGTCTCGGCGGAGGCGGCGAACGCGGTCCAGATGCCGGAGGTGAGCGGCGGCCTTCTGCTGGTGATCGGGGTGTACTTCCTCCTCGGCTATCTCCTTTATTCGGCGCTGTTTGCGGTGGTCGGGGCGTCGGTGAACACCGACTCGGAGGCGCAGCAGGCCCAGCAGCCGGTGATGATGCTCCTGGTCTTTTCTCTCATCATCTCGTTCGCGGCGATGACCGATCCCGACGGCCAGCTGGCGGTGGTGGCCTCGCTGGTCCCGCTGAGCGCACCCATCATCATGCCGGTTCGGGTGGCGACGTCGGACGTCCCGCTGCGCCAGCTCGCCTTGTCCCTGGCTATTATGGCGGCCACCGCCGTCGCGGTGGTGTGGGGCGCGGCCCGGGTCTACCGGATCGGGATACTCATGTATGGGAAACGGCCCAGCCTGAAGGAGTTGTGGCGCTGGGCGAGGCAGAGTTGATGGACACGAAAAAAGGCGAGTAAGGGGAGTAAGGGGAGTAAGGGGAGTGAGGCTGGTAAGGGTTTCACGTGCAACACCCGCTTCGCCGCGCAACCCCTCCCCTGACTCCCCTGACTCCCCTGTTTTCTTCTCCACCCACCCTATCTGTTCCACGTGCAACACCATAGATTCTCCGCCCCATGGGCCGCGTGATCGCCATTGCCAACCAGAAAGGCGGCGTCGGAAAAACGACGTCGGCCGTGAACCTCGCCGCCTCGCTCGCCGCGGCGGAGAAGCGCACGCTGCTCGTGGACGCCGACCCCCAGGCCAACGCGACCAGCGGCGTGGGGCTCGAGCGGGATGGCCTCAGGCTCACCGTTTACGAAGTCATGATCGACGGCCGGCCCCTCAACGACGTCATCCGGCGCGGGGTCCACTTCCCTCGCCTGGACGTGGCTCCCGCCTCCCGAGACCTGGTCGGTGCCGAAGTCGAACTCGTCTCACGCTCCCACCGGGAGTCGATCATGCGCCGCGCCCTCGAAAGCGTGCGCACCAACTACGACTACATCCTCATCGATTGCCCGCCGTCACTCGGCATGCTCACGCTGAACATGCTGTCCGCCGCGGATGCGGTTCTCATCCCCATCCAATGCGAGTACTACGCCCTGGAGGGGCTGTCCCAGCTCCTCAACACTGTGCGCCTCGTGCAGCGTAACTTCAATCCACGGCTCGCGATCGACGGGGTGTTGCTGACCATGTACGACGCCCGGCTCAACCTGTCCAAGCAGGTGGCCGACGAGGCGAAGGAGTACTTCGGGGTCCGCATGTTCAACACCGTCATCCCCCGGAACGTCCGCCTGGCCGAGGCCCCCAGCTTCGGAAAGCCCATTCTGCTGTACGACATCGGGTCGATAGGCGCTCAGACCTATCTCAGTGTGGCAGAAGAACTTATCCGCCGTACCGCCAACCGGACCCCGGCCGAGACGCGCGAGGCTACGCTGCTTCCGACCATCGAGGCGATGCCGTGAGCGGCACGGCCGGCAACAAGCGTCGCCTGGGTCGCGGTCTCGAGGCCCTGCTCGGCGTTTCGACGGTCGAGGACGCGGAGCGCGACGGCTCGCTGCGCCAACTCTCCGTGGGCGAGATCAAGCCCAATCGGTTCCAGCCCCGCCGGGCCTTCGACGCCGAGGCGCTCAAGGAGCTCAAGCAGTCCATCGCCGCGACCGGTCTCATCCAGCCCATCGTCGTCCGCCAGACCGGAGACGGGTACGAGCTGGTGATTGGCGAGCGGCGTTGGCGTGCGGTCAGGGAGCTCGGGTGGAAGCGGATCCCGGCGGTCGTGCGTGAGGTGGACGAGCGGACACTGCTCACGCTCGCGCTGGTGGAGAACCTGCAGCGCGCTTCCCTCTCCCCCATCGACGAGGCGGAAGGCTACCAGCGGCTCGCGCGCGAGTTCAGCCTGTCGCACGGGGAGATCGCTCAGGCGGTCGGGCGTGACCGGTCCACTGTGGCGAACGCCGTCCGCCTGCTCAAGCTTCCGCAGAGCGTGCAGCAACTGCTCGACGCCGGCGAGCTCACCGCGGGCCACGCGCGCGCCCTGCTCTCGCTCGAAGACCACCGCGAGATGTCGCGACTCGCGCGCGAGTGCGTGGCACACGGGTGGTCGGTGCGCGAGATGGAGCGGCAGTCGCGCACCGATTCGACCCCGCGCAAGAGCCGCGACGGCAGGAAGGCTCGACGGCAGGTCCCGACCGAGGTACGCCGGATCGAAGCGGCGTTGCGCAAGAAGCTCGGCACCGATGTCCGCGTCGTGCTGAGCGGCAAGGCCAAGGGCCACCTGGCCATCCGTTTCTATTCGGATGAAGACCTCGGCCGGCTGCTCGAGTTGATCCTCGCCCGGCGCTGGGACGGCTGATGCGCGGGCGTGGATTGACCATCATGCTGCACCGGGACGGCGCGCTCGATTCGCGCCAGTATCGGGTGCCGTTCTCGGTCGTGCGGGTCGCGGCGGTTTGCGGCATTGGTGCGGTCCTGTTGCTGACGGCGCTGGTCGTGTTCTATGGCCCGATCGTCGTCGCGGCCGGCCGGGCGCCGTTCCTCCAGAGGGAGATCTCGCGGCTGAACCGTGAGAACGGCCGCGTTGGAGAACTCGCGCACGCGCTCGATGAGGCCGAGGCGCGTTACGCGCAGCTGCGCGGGATGCTGGGTGCCGAACCGGGCGCGCCGAACGCCGCGGGCGGAGTTGCGATGACTGCCTCGAGAGTGGAAAGGCTCTACGTGGCGCCGCCGATCATGGCGCGCGCGCCGAGCATCGCGGCCGCGAATGAGACGCCGGGGCCGTCGGTGCCGCGACGCTGGCCGCTTTCGGTCCCGGCGTACCGGACCAGGGGGCTTGCCGCCGGTGATTCGAGCGAGGGGCATGGTGGCGTCGACCTGGCCGTGCCGGCGGGTTCGGAGGTTCGTGCCTCGGGCGGTGGAATCACCAAGGAGACCGGCAACGACGCAGCTTATGGTCGGTACATCCTCATCACCCATCCCGATGGTTACGAGACGATGTACGGGCACCTCTCCCGCGTGCTCGTCGCGCGAGGCGACGCTGTGAACGCGGGGCAGGTGATCGGACTTTCCGGCAACAGCGGGCGGTCCACGGCGCCCCACCTGCACTTCGAGGTGCGCCGGAGCGGGCGATCGGTGGATCCGTTCACATTGGTGAGAGAAGGGACCTAGCCATGGGAATCTTCGGGACGAAAGCGGCAGCCGACGCGGGAGCGATGGTAGACCACAGAGGGCCGGGCACCACGGGCGGACTGTCCATCATCGGCGCCGGAATGACGGTGCGCGGCGACATCGAGACGGCCGGCGTAGTGAAGGTGGAAGGGACGGTGGACGGCCACGTCAACGCCCAGCACCAGGTGCTCGTGGCGAAGGGCGGGGTGGTGCACGGTGACATCGAAACGCGCGAAGCCGTGATCGGCGGAACCGTGAACGGAGCGGTCCGGGCCGGGGACCGGGTGGAGATACAATCGGGGGCCGCGGTCAACGGGGACATCACGACCCGCAGGATCGCCGTAGCGGAGGGCGGGAGCCTAAACGGACAGATCAGAATGGGCGACCAGCCGGCGCTGGAACTCAAGGTCTCCAACGGCGCCAGGGTGGAGCCGCGACCGGTGCCACAACCCAGCCTTAGCAGGCCTTCGGTGCCAGTCGCGCGAGTCGCGGTACCGCCAAGAGCCACGTTGCCAAGAACAGGACACTAGCGTATCAACCGAAGGTTCAACATTGTGCGCGACGCGACCAACATTCGTCTGTTAACTATTTGTGTAGCACCATGATGGAATGTTGACTCGTGGACAAACGAGTCAACATAGTGTCATGTCGTTCACTGTTCGCTGTCGTGTCACTGCTCGTTCTAGGGTGCTCCAAGACGCGTAGCGATTCCTTCAAGGTCGCCCTCCTCACCCCCGGTCCCATTTCGGACGCCGCCTGGAACGCCGCCGCCTACGAAGGCTTGGTTCGCATCCGAGACTCGCTGGGGGCGGAGATCAGCCATGTGGAGACGAAAACTCCGGCTGAGTTCGACGAGGCGTTCCGCGACTATGCGTCCCGCGGTTATCGGCTGGTGTTCGGTCACGGCTTCGAGTTCCAGGACGCGGCTGCCCGGGTCGGTGCGGATTACCCGAACACGATCTTCATCACCACGTCCGGCTCGACCGTCCGACCCAACGTCTCGCCTATGGTGTTCCGGCTCGAGGAGGGGACGTACCTCGCCGGCATGCTTGCCGGATCGCTCACGCGGAGCGGCCGGCTAGGGTTCATAGGGGGGATCAAGCTCCCGCCGGTCGAAGGCACCTACCTCGGGTTCGTCGCTGGGGCGCGTGCCGTGCGCCCCGCCGTCACGGTCCTCCAGGCGTACCTCGGCAACTTCGAGGACGTAGCGGCGGCCAAGGAGAACGCGCTGGCGCAGATCCGCCGCGGCGCCGACATCATCCTGCACAACGCCGACGCGGCGTCCTTCGGCATCTTCCAGGCGGCACGCGAGTCGCCGGGAGTGCTGGCGCTCGGCGCCAACCGGGACCAGAATGACGTGGCGCCGGACGTGATAATCGCCTCGGCGACGCTCGACGTGCCGCAAGCCCTCCTGCTGGTGGCGCGCGAGGTGCGGGACGGGCGGTTCCGTCCCGGCGTGCGCTACTTCGGCATCAAGGATGGCGTAGTGGACCTGGCGGTAAACCCCGCGCTGAGCGGCCGAGTGACGCCGGAGCTGCGCGCCCGCATCGCCGCAGCCCGCGACTCGATCGTGGCGGGTACGCTAGCCGTCCCACGGGTCGAGTTCGTGCCGGATTCGGTTCCGGTGGTCGTGCGCTGACATGAGACTCGAAGACCTTGCCGGATACCTGGACGGCTACCTTCGGGTGCGCGAAGTAGCCGACGAAGCGAACGCGCTGAACGGCTTGCAGGTGGAGAACGCCGGCCAGGTGCAGCACCTGGCGTTTGCGGTCGATGCATGCCAGGCGGCCATCGATCAGGCGGCCGAGCGCGGAGCGGATCTGCTCATCGTCCATCACGGCCTGTATTGGGGAGGACTCGAGCCACTGGTCGGGCGCCATTATCGCCGCGTCGGTGCGCTGGTTCGCCACGGCATCGCGCTCTACTCGGCGCACATCCCGCTCGACCGGCACCCCGAAGTGGGCAACAACGCGGTGCTGGCACGAAAGCTCGGCATGGAGGTTCGTGGGTGGTTCGGCGACTACCGCGGCGCGCCGATCGGCGCGTGGGGAGAGCTCGACCTGCCGCGTGAGGCGCTCGCCGAGCGAGTCGCGACGGTGCTGGGCCCGGCGCCGCGCTTGATGCCGTTCGGTCCGGAGCGCGTCCGCCGGGTTGGCATCATCACCGGAAGCGCGGGCTCGATGATCCGTCAGGCGCACGAGGCCGGGCTCGACACATTCATCACCGGCGAAGGCCAGCACTGGACCTTCTTCGATGCGGAAGAGCTGGGCCTGAACGCGCTGTACGCGGGACACTACGCCACCGAGACGGTCGGACTCCAGGCGCTGGCGGAACACGTCGCGGAGCGCTTCCAACTGCCGTGGTCCTTCATCGATCACCCGACCGGCTTGTAGCGTGACGGAGCGGGAGGAGGCCGTGCGCATGCGCGGCATCTCGCGGCGGTTCGGCTCCGTGCAGGCGTTGCGCGGGGCCGATTTTTCTGGTGCTGCCGGCGAGATCCACGCGCTGCTGGGAGAGAACGGCGCGGGCAAGAGCACGCTGATGCACATCCTGTTCGGGCTGGTGCCGGCGGACGCGGGGACGGTGGAAGTCGCCGGCCGGGCGGCACGGTTCCGTTCGCCCGCTGATGCGATGGCGGCCGGCCTGGGAATGGTGCACCAGCACTTCACCCAGGTGCCGGCGATGACGGTAGCCGAGAACGTCTGGCTCGGCCGGCGCGGCCTGCGTTACGATCGCGAGGCGGCGAGCGCCTTGGTGCGACGGGTCTCGCAGGCGACGGGCCTCGCGATCGACCCCGACGCTACCGCCGGCGATCTTCCGGTCGGACTTCGCCAGCGCCTCGAGATAGTCAAGGCGCTCGCGCGTGAGGTGCGGGTCCTCATCCTCGACGAACCCACCGCCGCGCTCGCTCCGGGTGAGATCGCGGAACTCTTCGGCGCGCTGAGACGCCTCGCTGACTCCGGCGTCGCCGTTGTGCTCATCACTCACAAGCTTCGCGAAGTGGCGGCGATAGCCGACCGGGTGACGGTGCTTCGGCGCGGCGAGACGGTCGTGTCGGGAGAGGAGGCGGGCCGTCGGGACGCCGCAGCTCTGGCACGCGCCATGATCGGTGAGAGTGCCGCGCAGCGTGAGATGGAGGAGGCGATGAAAGAGGTGAGAGAGGTGAGAGAGGGGAGTGAGGGGAGTGAGGGGAGAGAGCGGGGGGAGGGGTTGGCGCTGGAGGTGAGAAATCTCTGCGTTGGGAGTTCGGGCGGGCGTAGGGTCGTGGATGGTGTTTCGTTCGGCGTGGCGCGGGGTGAGATCGTCGGGATCGCGGCGGTGGAGGGGAACGGGCAGCGCGAGCTGATGCGGGCAGTGGCGGGGCTCGTGCCACGCGAAGGCGCTCTGACGATCGGTGGTTCCGGCACCATCGGTTTCGTGCCGGAGGATAGGCAGGGAGAGGCGCTCATCCTCGAATTCAGCGTGGCGGAGAACCTGGCGCTGGGCGGAGCGGGCGGGTGGTGGGTGGACCGGGCGCGGGACCTGGCGGCGGCCGACGAGGCGATCGGGGCATTCGACATCCAGGGCCTCGCGGGTGGACGGGTGCGAACGCTTTCGGGCGGGAACCAGCAGAAGGTAGTGCTCGCCCGAGAACTGTCACGCCGGCCGGCACTCCTCGTGGCGGAGAACCCGACGCGCGGTCTGGACGTACGCGCCACGGCAGAAGTGCACGCGCGCATCCTCAGGGCGGCGCGGCAGGAAGGGGCCGGCGTGCTCTTTCATTCCACCGACCTGGACGAAGTGCTCGCGCTTGCCGATCGGGTCGCCGTGATGGTGGAGGGACGCTGGATCGAGCTTCCGCGTACCGCCACTCGCGAAGAGGTAGGCGCGCGGATGCTGGGTAGCGCGGCGTGAAGCTGCGGGCGCGGC
>JAUYOW010000332.1 GCA_030697825.1 Gemmatimonadales bacterium
CATGTGCACGTGCCGTGCGTGTTCTACGAGACCGCTGCCGGTACCGTGCGCGAGCTGGAGCCGAAGAACGGCGACCCCATCTCGCTGTCGCCGCGCACGCGCTATGTCGTCAACGTCGGCTCGGTCGGCCAGCCACGCGACGGCAACAACGCCACCGGCTTCGTGTTTTACGACGAAGCTGCCGCCACGGTGACGTTCTACCGCTTGGCGTACCATTACCAGGCGTCCGCCGCCAAGATTCGCGCCGCCGGCCTGAGCCCGTTCTTCGCCGACCGTCTCGCCCGCGGGCACTAGCGCCATGACCCCGCACCGATATCCCGGCGTCGCCGCCGGCCCTCGAGAGCGAAGCGCCTTCGGGGACGGCGGCAAACGCGCCCGTTCCACGCGGCTCCGAACTGGCGGCTTGGCGCCCGCTTCCGAAAGAGCTTCGCCTCGGGAATCGGGCGCCGCCGCCACGCGCGAGCGGGTGCACGAGGTTCACGCCGGTGAGCGCATAGACGGTTATCGCGTCGGCGAGCTGCTGTGCGAGGGCGGCATGGCGCGGTTGTACCGCGTCACGCACCCGCGCAGCCGCTGTTCGCTGGTGATGAAGGTGCCGAAACTCGGGCCGGGAAGCCCGCTAAGCGCGACCGCGGCATTCGAGAACGAACGCCAGATTCTCGCGCGCCTGCACGGGCCGCATGTCCCGCGGCTCGTGGCCGTGGGCGATCCGCAGCGGCGGCCATATCTGGTCATGGAATACATCGAGGGCGACACGCTCGCGCGCGCCAGCGCGCGGGCACCGCTACCCGTGGAGCAGGTGCGCGATCTGGGCATGCGGCTGTGCCGCGCGGTGCACGACCTGCATCGCCAGAGCGTGATTCATCTCGACCTCAACCCCGGTAACGTACGCGACCGCGCGAGCGGCGAAATGGTGCTGGTGGATTTCGGCGTGGCGCACCACGCGGCGCTGCCGGATTACCTCGACAGCGCCTTCGGCGAGGAGGAGGGCACGACGCCGTACATCGCGCCCGAGCAGGTGCGCCATGTGCGCACCGAACCGCGCGCCGATATCTACGCTATCGGCGCGATTCTCTATTACCTCGCCACCGGCCAGTATCCGCATGGGCGGCCCAATCTGTTGTCGCTCAAGAGGCGCCTGTTCGAGCCCGCGCCGCCACCGCGCCTGGTCAACCCCGAGATCCCGCCGTGGCTACA
>JAUYOW010000333.1 GCA_030697825.1 Gemmatimonadales bacterium
CGCCGGCCTCGCCGCGGCGCACCCCGACCGCATCGGCGCCAACTTCGGCTTCACCGACCGGCTCGAGCACCGGCTGCTGGCGGGAGCGGATTTCCTGCTCATGCCTTCGCTGTACGAGCCGTGCGGGCTCACCCAGATGCGGGCCCAGCGCTACGGGGCCATCCCGGTCGCGCGGCGCGTGGGCGGCCTGGCGGACACCATCGAGGATGAAGTGACGGGCTACCTGTTCGACGAATACTCTCCGGCCGGATTCGACCGGGCGGTGCGGCGCGCGCTGGCGCTGTTCGCCGACGCGCCGGCGTGGCAGTCGGATTCGCGCCAGGCGATGGGCCGCGACTTCTGCTGGGCTCATTCGGCCGCGCGGTATCTCGCGGCCTACCAACGCGCGCTGGCGGCCCGATGACGGACTTCATTCTCGCGCTCCACAGTCATCTTCCGTACGTCCTCAACCACGGGCGGTGGCCGCACGGCAGCGACTGGCTGTGCGAGGCGGCGCTCGACACCTACCTGCCCCTGATCGAGGCGCTGTCAACTCTAGAGCGCGCCGGCGTGAGCGCGCCGGTGACGATCGGCGTGACGCCGGTGCTAGCCAACCAGCTGGTGAATCCGGCGTTCGCCGCGGAGATGGAGACGTTCATCGCTCAGCGTCTCGCCGCATGCGACGAGGCCCACGTCTCGCTGGCGACGACCGGCGACGCACACCTCGTGCCGCTGGCTGGATTCTGGCGGGAGCGATTCCTGCACCTGCGCGAACTGTTCCGGTCGCTGGGCGGAAACATCGTCGCCGTGCTGCGCGACCTCGAGGGGCGCGGGCGGATAGAGATCATGGGCTCGGCGGCCACGCACGGGTTCCTCCCGCTACTGGGGCGTGACGAGAGCATCCAGCTTCAGCTTGCCCTTGGGCAGGCGGAGCACCGGCGGCTGTTCGGTCGCGCGCCGAAGGGGTGCTGGCTTCCCGAGTGCGCGTATCGCCCGCGCGGCGCGTGGGAGCCTCTGCCCGGTGCTCGTCGCGCGGCCGTGCGGCCCGGCACCGACGAGCACCTCGCCACGGCGGGGTTCCGCTACTTCTTCACTGACGCGAACCTGGCCGAAGCCGGCGTGCCCCTTGGCGCCTCCAGCGACGTCCCACTCGGCGCCGAGCGGTTCGACTCCGAGCGGCACGATGTTTCCGTGCAGAAACTGACGGAGACCGGAAAGCGGTCGCCGTACCACGCCTACCGCATGGCGGGCGCGCTGGCGCGTTCGGTGGCGGCCTTCGTGCGCGATCCGCGCTCCTCCATGCAGGTGTGGAGCAAGCAGAAGGGCTACCCTGGCGACCCGTGGTACCTCGAGTTTCACAAGATCCGCCCGGACGGCCTCAAGTACTGGCGGGTCACGGGACCGGTGGACCTCGGCGCGAAGCGGCCCTACGAGCCGGCGGCGGCACAGGGCCGCGCCTCGGAGCACGCCAGGCACTTCGCCTCGCTGCTGGCGTCCACCGCGGTCAGCACGCGCGGCAACGGCCCCGGAGTCATCGTCTCTCCATTCGACACGGAATTGTTCGGCCACTGGTGGTTCGAGGGCGTCGACTTCATCCAGGCGCTCTATGGGCGCCTGAAGGGGCAGACCGTGGTGCGTCCGGTAACCGCCGCGCTTCATCTGGACGAGCACCCGCCGCGTACGACGGTGCGGCTCTCGGCCGGCTCCTGGGGCGCGAACGGCGACTGGAGCATGTGGCTCAACGACCAGACGGAGCGGCTGTGGCGCAGGCTGTGGGCCCTGGAAGACGCGTTCTGGGACGCCGCGCCGGCGGCGCTCGCCTCGGAGTCCGCTCGGCCGGTGCTGGCGCAGGCCGCACGCGAGCTGCTCCTCGCCCAGGCGTCCGACTGGCAGTTCATGATCTCCACGGGTGCGGTGACCGACTACGCCGAGCGGCGTTTTGCCCTGCACTGCGATGACGCCGAGCGACTCGTGGCGGCGCTGGCTCCAGGCGCCGGCGTCGGGGCGCTCGAGGCCGCTCAGCGCGTCGCGGAGGAGCTGCGCCGCCGCGACGACCTCTTCCCGGACGTTCTCACCTCGGTGGCCACCGCGCTCGGATGACCGATCGCCGCTCGATCGTGATCCACGGCCATTTCTACCAGCCGCCGCGCGAGAACCCGGCGACCGGGCTCGTGCCCGTCGAGGCCTTGGCAGCGCCGGACCACGACTGGAACGCACGCATCACCCGCGAATGTTACGCGCCACTAACCGCCGCGCGCGTCGGATCGGGCGCATCGGCGCGGCAGCTCAACGCGTTCGCGTGGCTGAGCTTCGACGTCGGCCCGACCCTGCTCGACTGGATGGAGCGCGAGGCGCCCGAGACGGTCACCGCCATCATCGCCGCCGACCGGGAGAGCGCGCGGCGCCTGGGCCATGGCAACGCGCTGGCGATGCCGTACCACCACCTCATCCTCCCGCTCGCCTCGCGCCGCGACAAGACGACGGAGGTGCGCTGGGGCCTGGCGGACTTCCGGCGCCGCTTCGGGAGGCAGGCGGCCGGGATGTGGTTGCCGGAGACCGCGGTGGACGACGAGACGCTCGACGTGCTCGCGGCGGAAGGGTTGGCGTTCACGGTGCTGGCACCGCACCAGGTGTCGCGGCCGCCCGCGCACGGCCGTCCGGCGCGCTATCGCACCAGCGCCGGCCGCTGGATCACGCTCTGTCTCTACCACGGGCCGCTCTCGCACGACGTGGCGTTTGGGCAGCTGCTGCCGGACTCCGTGGCGTGGGAGCGCCGCCTGTTCGCCGATCCCGCCGCGGAGGTCGTGGCCTTGGCTACCGACGGCGAGACCTACGGCCATCACCACACTTTCGCCGATCTGGCGCTCGCGGCGCTGCTCGATCGGCTGGCGCGGCGGGCCGACGCGCGACTCGAGAACTTCGCGTCGATGGTGGCCCGCGAGCCGGCGACGGAGGCCGTGGCGCTGGTCGCGCCGAGCTCGTGGAGTTGCCCGCACGGGGTCGAGCGCTGGCGGGACGATTGCGGCTGCAGCATCACGCCGGTCACGCAGCAAGGGTGGCGTGCGCCGCTGCGTGCGGCGGTGGATTGGCTGGCGCGCGAGGTCCACGCGCTCTACGAACGGGAGACCGCGGGGTCGCAGGGCGACCCGTGGGCGTCCCGTGACGCGGCGGGAGGCGCGCCGGACGCGCGGCCGGCCGGCCGCGCCTTGGAGCGGCTCGAGATGGAGCGCAGCGCGTTGGGGGCTTTCACCTCGTGTGGGTGGTTCTTCGACGACTTCGCGGCCCTCGAAGGCCGCATCGTGCTGCGCTACGCGGCCCGCGCCATCGCGCTGTCGGCGGCCGAGGGCCCACGGCTCGAGGCGGGTTTCGTGGAGCGGCTGGCGCCGGCCATGAGCAACGATCCGGCCCTGGGCTCGGGTCCGGACGTGTACCGCGCCGTGAAAGGTGAGGGATGAGCGAGCCGCTGCGCTTCATCTTCGGGGTGCACGTCCACCAGCCGGTGGGGAACTTCGACCACGTCTTCGACGACCACGTGCGCGACGTCTACCAGCCCTTCCTGGAGCGACTCGCGGAGGCCGAGTGCCTGCCGATCGCGCTGCACGTGTCGGGGCCGCTGCTCGAGTGGCTCGAAACGCGCCGCAGCCGGTATCTCGACCTCGTGGGCCGGCTCGCCTCCGACGGGAAGATCGAGCTGCTCCTCTCCGGGTTCTACGAGCCGGTGCTGGCGTCCCTCCCGCGCGCCGACCGGATCGAGCAGATCACCTGGATGCGTGAGGCGCTGCGCCGCCGCTTCGGTGTCGAGGCGACGGGGCTCTGGTTGACGGAGCGCGTGTGGGAGCCGGATCTGGCGGGGGACCTGGCCGAGGCAGGGGTGCGGTACGCACTGGTGGACGACCGGCACTTCCTCGTCACCGGCTTTCGCCGCGACCAGCTCCACGCGCCGTTCTGGACCGAGGCCAACGGCCGGCGTCTCGCGCTCTTCCCCATAGACGAAAAGCTGCGATACCTGTTGCCGTTCAAGCCGCCGGAGGAGCTGGCTTCCTACCTCGGGCAGCTGAGGTCCGACGGTCACCGGATGGCCGTCTTCGCCGACGACGGCGAGAAGTTCGGCGGGTGGCCGGGAACGAAGCAGTGGGTCTACGAGCGCGGGTGGCTGTCGCAGTTCCTCGACACGATGCGCGGGCTAGCCGAGCGCGGCGAAGTCCGACTCTGCACGCCTTCCGAGGCATTGCGCGAGGTGCCGAGCGGCGGACTGGCCTATCTGCCGAGCGCGTCGTACCGGGAGATGGAGCATTGGTCGCTGCCGCCGGAGGCCGCGAGCCGGCTAGTGCGGCTGGAGAAAGAGCTGGGGGAGGCGCGCATCGCGGGGCCGGAGGGCGCGCTGGTGCGCGGCGCGCACTGGCGCAACTTCCTCACCAAGTATCCTGAAGCCAACCGGATGCACAAGCAGATGCTGGCGCTCTCCGCCCTCAGCCGCGCCCGCGGCGATCCGCCGGAGGTGCGCCGCGCCATCGGGCGGGCGCAGTGCAACGACGCGTACTGGCACGGCGTGTTCGGGGGTCTCTACCTGCCGCACCTGCGCGAGGCGGTCTGGCGCAACCTGTCGCACGCCGAGGGAGTGCTGCGTACCGGCGAGCCCCTTGCGCACGAGACCAGCGACTTCGACGGCGACGGCTTCGACGAGGTCTGCGTGCATTCATCCGTGTTCTCGGCGGTGGTGAGCCCGCGTCGCGGTGGTGCGCTGGAGCTGTTCGTCAGGTTCGGCGCCGGGGTGAATTACGCGGATGTACTCACTCGGCGGCGCGAGGCCTATCACGAGCTGGCGCTCGCCGCGGTGCACGTCCCGGCCGAGGGCGACGAGGGCACGCCAAGCATCCACGAGATCGAGCATGCGCTCAGCCTGCGGCAGCTCCCGCCGTTCGACCCGGAGGAGCGGGCGATGTTCGTGGACCGGGTGGTGCCCGCGGAGCTGTCGAAGGACGACTACGCGCGGGGTGCGTACCAGCCGGTGCGGTCGTGGGCGCGCGAGGCGTTCGCCGCCGAGGTCACCGGGTCGGCGGAAGGCGTCGATGTCCATCTGACGGCGGACGCTCTGGCGAAGCGGCTGCGCTTCGAGGCCGGCGGCGGGCTCAGCGTTCACTACACCTGGGATCCGGCGGCATTCCCAGCGGACGCGGTCTTCGCGCCGGAGATATCGCTGTTCCGGCCGCTGGAGCTTCGGTGTGAGCCCCAAACCGAGTTGTGGTCGTTCCCGGTCGCTACCGTGGCCAAGAGCGAGCGGGGCCTGGACCAGACGGTTCAAGGGGAGTCGCTGACCCCGCGGTGGCCGGTTGCGGCTGGCGGCGGGTCGATCGTGGTCGTCTGATAGGGGCGGTGCGCGCAGCCGGGCGGTGTGGCGTCCCGGCAGGGCCTCGGCTATTTTCCGCGCCCCGGCCAGGTAGCTCAGATGGTAGAGCAGCGGACTGAAAATCCGCGTGTCGACGGTTCGATTCCGCCCCTGGCCAC